>JAUYGP010000534.1 GCA_030690515.1 Giesbergeria sp. | reverse complement strand
GCGATGTCTGTCTGCAGCAGATCGGTGAAATCCTGACTCAGTATTTCCAGCGCGACTCGGATGCGGTGGCCCGATACGGGGGCGAGGAATTTATCGTCTTCCTGTCGGCTGACAGTGAGAGCGAGTTCCACGCGCATCTGGAGCGGTTGCGCCAGCAGATTGAAGCGCAGGTGCTGGCGCTGGATGGGGTGACAGCCCAAGTGACCGTCAGTATGGGCGGGTATTCAGCCATCCCGCGCCAGAACGACCGCCACGACGAGTTCGTGACGGCTGCGGATGCCGCCTTGTACGAAGCGAAAAACGCCGGCAGGAACCGCATCGTGCTGCGGCATGCCACAGACGCTGCGACACCGTACCCGACCGGCTCAGAGGAACGTCCTGCATAACTTCTCGCGGCGTCTGATAACGCGGACTCGGCCGGTCTGCGTCGTTGCGTTTTGCAGGACATCCCTGGCCTGAATATCTCACCCCATGACAGTCCGCAGTCCCGGCCGAAGGCGCGTTTTCATGGGTATCTGACGCCAACCACAACATGGGACTGCCAACACCAAGCTGTGCCGAAGAAGCTGGGAAAAACAAGATTGAATGGGCCATCTTGGGCACCCAGGCGTGCTAGGGCAGTTTGACAAGCGATGGTGGAGTCATGTGCTGGGTGCAACCGACCGCAAACTTGGGCTGAATGGTTTGACTGACTGCGGCGACGGTTCTCCGACCCCTCCACGCCAGCCACCCCGCAGGCGCAGCCTACGCCCGCGAGAACAACGCGCGGCGGCTGCAGGAACTGGGCAGCATCAAGGGCACCCACTTCGAGGTGGTTCGCATGGACGGACCGGTCACGCCCTGAGAAAATGTCCTGCCACCCCTTTTTCCTGCCATCACGCCATGCCCACCACCCCAGCCCCTGGTCATTTCGAACGCCAGCATGAACGGCTGGACGCCTTGTTGCACGCCCATTTACTCGACGTAGCGGGAGCGGATTTTGCCAGCGCGCTGCAGCACCTGCAATCTTGGCACCAGGCCTTGCAGCAGCACATCACTATCGAAAACACGCGCCTGCTGCCCCATGTACCCGAGGGCGCACGCTGGGCCGCGCGGGTGTACCGGCTGGAGCACGATCGCATCGCCCTGCTGGCCGAGGAATACCTGGAGCGCGTGCATAGGGTGGCCAGCCACCCTCTGCCGCATGAAACGGCTCGCCGCAGCGCGGTGCTGATGCTGCTGGACGCCGCCCATGCGCTGCGCCATGTGCTGGAGCACCACCACGAGCGTGAGCACACTGCACTGGCCCATGAGTTGCCCCTGGACTTGCAGGAAGCTGCCTGGGTTGGCGTGGACAGCCCGGACGCACCGCCTGCACAGCAGCCGACCGGGGTGTCCTGAAGGGGACGGTCCTGCGGGCCGGGCGGCGTACCATCATGGGCACGATTTCCGCTATCCCCACGCAAGGAGCCCACGCCATGGCAGATACTTTTACCGCACTGGTCATCGAAGAACACGAAGGCAAGGCGCGCAGCGTTTTCAAACAATTGCGCCTTTCCGACCTGCCCGATGACGATGTGCTCGTCGAGGTGCAGTACTCGGCCCTGAATTACAAGGATGGCCTGGCGCTCTCGGGCAACCGCAACAAGGTGGCGCGCAGCCTGCCCATGGTGGGCGGTATCGACCTGGCGGGCACGGTGGTCGAGTCGCGTTCGCCCCTGTGGAAGGCCGGCGACCGGGTGGTGCTCAACGGCTTTGGCCTGTCCGAGACGCACTGGGGTGGGTTCACCCGATTCCAGCGCGTCAAGGCCGAATGGCTGGTGCGCTTGCCCGACGCCTTTACACCGCTGCAGGCCATGGCGATTGGCACGGCTGGCTACACCGCAGCGCTGTGCGTCGATGTACTGGAGCGCTGGGGCCACGCTCAGCCGGGCACAGGCCAGGTGCTGGTAACCGGTGCTGCGGGCGGTGTGGGTTCAGTGGCGGTCAGCTTGCTGGCCAAGCGCGGCTACAACGTCACGGCCTCTACCGGCCGACCCGACACCCACGACTATCTGCGCAGCCTGGGCGCCAGCGCCTTCATTGACCGCGCCAGCCTGCAGGGCCCGGTGCGCCCGCTGCAGCGCGAGACCTGGGCCGGGGCCGTCGATTCGGTGGGCAGCACCACACTGGCCAATGTGCTGGCGCAAATGGAATACGGCGCCGGAGCGGCAGCCTGCGGCCTGGCCGGGGGTATGGACCTGCCGGGCACCGTGCTGCCGCACATCCTGCGCAGCGTGGCGCTGCTGGGGGTGGATTCGGTGATGGCCCCCATGCCTGCGCGCCACGCCGCGTGGCAGCGCCTGGCGCGCGACCTGGACCCTGCGCACCTGGAAGCCATCACCACCGTCGAACCAATGAGCCGCCTGCCGGAACTGGCGGGCGCCATTCTGGACGGGCAGGTGCGCGGGCGGGTGGTGATCGATGTGACACGCTGAGCGTGTCTTCTTCCATTTCTAAATCAAACGATTACTTTGTCGGCTTTGCCTTCGCGTACTCGATTGATTGATAAACGGAATTATTCGACGGCAATATCAAACACCCGTCTGTTCTGCAGCGATCCAGCGCAGGCCCTTGCCACGGTGGCTGAAGTAATAGTCCCCTTGCGGGCTGATGACGACGGCGCGGCGCGCTGCTGGATCAGCGAAATAGCGCCAGCCGTGGCCGGGTGTTTCGGGCGCGGCGTCGTGGGCGACAACCTGCATGCCGTGGTCAAACCCGTTTGCGGGGCGCGCGTCCGTCGTGTGCTGACGGTCACGGTCATGCTTGCGATTTTCAGCCAGCAGGGGCGTGCTGATCGAGGCTGCCAGCACGGCGATCGTGGTGAGAAGGGTGGTCGATTGCATGGTGATCTCCTTTGCATAGATGCCCAGTCGTTGGCGACTGTAGGCACAGTTTGCACCTGAGGGTATGAATCGCTGCTGAACGGTTTGTTGAACTGGCATTCATCCACCGTCTTGCGGCGCGATGGAAGCGCCGAACCGCCCCAACCCCATCTCCACCAAGCCTTCGGGACGGCGCAGCAGAAACAGCACTTCCAGCCCCATGCGCTGCGCCAGACCCAAACCTTCTCCAGGGCCAGCCACCAGCAAGGCGGTGGCCCAGGCGTCCGCTTCCATGCAGGTGCGCCCCAGCACGGTGACCGAGGCCACCGCGTTGTTCACCGGCGCGGCGCGGCGTGCGTCCATGGTGTGCGCCAGGCGCGCATCGCCCACCTCCATGTAGTGCCGGTAGTCGCCCGAGGTGGCCACGGCCATGTCTTCGAGTTCGATGACGCCACGCACCGCGCGGCGGCCAACTTCAGGAGATTCGAGCGCCACAGCCCAGGGTGCGCCGCTGGCCTGACTGCCCACGGCGCGCAGTTCCCCATCGAGCGTTGCGAGCGCATGGCGCACCCCGTGCAGCTGCAACACTGCGGCCATGCGGTCCACCGCATAGCCCTTGGCGATGCCGCACAAATCGAGCTGCAAGGGGGCGCGCTTGCGGGCGCGGCCTGCGGGTCGGTCCAGCTCCAGGCCCTCGCGCATCGGGCACGGCACGGCTTTGCGCACAGTGTTGATCGCGGCGGCGTCGGGCGCATCGCGCACCGCACCAAAACCCCAGGCATCGACCAGCGCACCGACGCACGGGTCAAACGCGCCAGCGCTTTGGCGGTGGACATCCATGGCGCAGGTCAGCACCTCCAGCATTTCAAGAGGCAGGTCCACCCAGGTGTCCACATCCGCGCGGTTCAGGCGCACCAGGTCGCTCTCCGGCTTCCAGGGCGACATCTGCGCGTCCACCTGCTGCACGGCAAAGGCAAGGTCGCGCCGCAGGGCATTCAAATCTACCGTGGCATCGGCATCCACGCTGACAGACCAGCGCGTGCCCATGGTCGGACCATTCAGGGTGGCGCGCTGGCAGGGAGCGGCTTCAGAAGACATCTTCGGCATAGCGCTCCTTCGCTTTGAGCTGTGCCACGCTCAGCTGCAACGGCGCGAGGATGGCGTCCAACGCCACGGCCACGCCCTTGGCCATGGCGCGGCTGCCGCAGACGCGCACGAGGGCGCCGTGCGCCAACAGATCGCGCAAGCGCTCGGCGTCGCGGCGCAGGGCGTCCTGCACATAACCGCCGCCTTCGGGGATGCGCGAGAACACTGTCTGCACACTTGCCAGCCGCCCTTCGCCCAGCCAGCCCTGAATCTCAGGGCCAAAGTAAAAGTCCTGCGCTGGGTCGCGGCCACCAAAGTACAGGTGCATGGGGGTGTGCCGGTCGTTGCGGCGGATAAAGCCGGCCAGCGGCGCCACGCCCGTGCCAGCACCGATCAGCAGCACGGGCCGACGCGTGCGTGGCAACACGAAGCCGGGGTTGGAGCGAATGAAGGCGGCAATGCTGTCCCCCAGTTGCAGGCCCAGCAAATGCGTAGAGCACAGGCCACCCGGCAACAGGCGCACGCAGATTTCCAGAAACCCATCCTTCGAGCCCGACGCCAGCGAGTAGAAGCGCGGCACGGCCGAACCGGGCGCCACGATGCCCACCAGGTCGCCCGCCGCAAAGTGCGCCAGACCGTGCTGCTCGGGCCAGGCAAAGCGCAAGATCGCGGTGGGTTCGTCGCTGTGCGCACGATAGTCCTGGCGCGCTACGAGCGTGAGCGCGGTGGTGGGCGGAACGCGCGGCACATAGTCGAGTACCAGGGGCTCGCCCAGTGCGCGCGCCAGCGCTTCACCCCAGCGTGCGAACTGCTGGGCCGACTGCTGGTGAATGGACTCCAGCGGCAGCAGCGCAGGCCAGCCGCGCGCGCGCAGGACCTTCTCCAGCGCCTCGGCAAAAGCGCAGAAGGCCGGGTACTGCCGGTCGCCAAAGCCCAGCACTGTCACGGGCACGGCGCTGGCGGTCAGTTTTGCGATGTGCTGCAGGGCGTCGCTGGCGTGGGCCGGGGCCTGGCCCTCACCATAGGTGGCGGCGAGCACCAACACCTGCCGCGTGGCGGGCGTGGTCTGAAAATGCTCCAGCGGGCCGGTGTGCACGCGGTGGCCGCTCTGGGCCAGCGCGTCCTGCAGCGCCTGGGAAAATCCCCACGTGCTACCGCCTTCGCTGGCGACGAAGATCAGCACGTCGGCGCGCGCCAACGGGCTGCTGCCCGTGATGTGCGGCGCCTGGCGGCGCGCCTGCCACCACATGACCACGCCCGACCACCAGAACAGCAGCACGCTGGCGCCCACCAGCGCCAGCACCACGGCCCAGGGCCAAGCCCCTTCGCCGGTATGCAGCACCAGCGCCCAGTCGTAAACCTCCTGAGCAAGAGTCATGTCCTGCCAGGCCAGTGTCTGGCCCGAGTAGCGATCGATCCAGCCTTCGCCCTGGCGGGTGGCGACTTTCCAGCTGTCTTGCGGGTCGGCAGCGTCCGGAAAATTGAGCTTGCGCAAGTCGCGCACGGAGAGGCCTTGCAGCAAGGCCAGCTGCGCGCCGCGCAGGGCGGGCGGACCGGCGGCCACGGAAACCACCTCGGGTTCGGTCCCGGCGTCCAGCGCCACCAGCCCCAGGGTTGAGGCGCTCATGGTCAGCGCCGTGAGCGACGTCAGGAACAGCACGGCCAGCACCACCCGACCCGCCACCACGTGGATGCGCTGCGCCAGTGAGCCCCGCACCCGCGCGGCCAGCCGCCGCCAACCACCCATGCGGCGCAGCAGCAGTACGAGGGCCGAGAGGCATATCAAGCCCATGGCTAGCGCAATGCCCGCCGCACCCCAGCGCCCAGCATCGCCCAGGAGCAGCGAGCGGTGCAGGTTTTTCACCCAGCGCGGCAGCGCCGAAGGCTGCCAGGCGCCCAGCACCTTGCCATCGGCCGGGTCCACGTAGTGCGCCTGCGCCTGGTCGCCGACAAAGCCGAATACGACGATGGCGCCCGAGGGCAGGTGACGGATTTCTTCTGCGCCCGGGATGGTGCGTGTCACGCGCTCCACCAGCGTGGCCACCGACAGATCGCCCGGTGCCGCAGGTGCCTGCCACGATTGCTGCACCGGGTCGAACGCCAGGATGGCGCCGCTGAGGCCGAGCACCAGGGCCAGGGTGCCAGCCGTCAGGCCCAGCCAACGGTGGATGGCCTTCCAGCCCATGCGTGCCATTACTGCAGTTGGAAGGTCAAGGACTGGATGTACTGCTTGCCGGCCTGCGGTTTGCCGGCGTTGCCGGTGGTCAGCGGTACGCGGATTTCTGACGGGCTGTCGCGCATGTCTTCTGCGGCGGCGTCGATGCGGATTTCATAGCCTGCGTCAATCAGTGCATCGGCCAGGTCGGCCGTGACCTTGAGCGTGCGCCCAGCACCGACGCTGGCGCCGGTGACGCCATTCAAACGCTTGGCGTCACCGCTTGAGAGGCGGTTCCAGTCGGACAGGTGCTTGTAGTACTTGGCCTTGCCGCCAGCCACCCACAGCGTGCCGGCATACGCGCCTTTGGCGTCGGTCAGGTAAGCCGCCAGGTAGGCGCCGTCGCCGCCATAGTTCTTGAGTTGGGCAGTTAGTGTGACCTGGCGGCTGTGCGCCAGGGCGGGCAAGGCCAGCGCGCAGGCGGCGGCCAAAACGGTCAAAAGAGGTCTGGACATGGAGATGCTCCGATTAAAAAGGGGTTACTCAATCTGGCCGCGCGGCGCGGTGCCAGGGGTGAACAGGGGTGATGGCGCGGCAGCGCCGTCAGGCTGCGGCAGCCGGTTCTGCTGCGCGGCCGAATCACGATCGCGCTCCCGGTCATGCTCCCGGTCGCGCTTGCGATCCCGTTGCTTGAGCTTCAACACCTTCAGGGTTTCCGGGTCGATCTTCGCCTTGAAGCTGCGGCCCTGGCTGTCCGTGCCGCGAATTTCGTAGCAGCCGTCGTCGATTTTCAGCCGCTGGATCTGCCAGCCTTGCCGGTCTGCCATCTGTCGTACCGCATCGCGCGATTGCCAGCGCTCTACCGGCGCATCGCAATCGTCGTCGGCCCATATCGGCACGGCGACCAGGCCCAATGCAAGGCTCAGCAAGCCACGACGCAGGAAGCGAGAGTGTTTCATGGAGGACTCCTTTTCAGACGATTAACGCATGGCGAACGATTCACGGTGCAGGCGCCAGCGGCTGGGGCCGCGTGCGTGCGCGTGCAGCGTGTCGCCCAGACCCTGGGGGCCACAGAACCAAATATCCAACGGCCCAGGTTCAGCTTGCAAGTCCTGCGGCGTGAGGCGCTGGCCCTCGGCCTCGTTGTACACCGTGAGCGGCACGACCGGCAGGGCTTGTGCACACAGACGCTGCAGGCGCGGCAACAGCGGGTCGTGCCGCGCGTCGCGCGTGCAGTAGTGCATATGCACAGAGGCAGGCTCCCGGCCCTCGGCGGGCCTGCCGGGCTGGCGGGCTTCCAGCAGCGCAAAGAAGGGGGTCACGCCCACGCCTGCGGCCACCCACACCTGCTGGCGGCGGCGCGAGCCCTGGCCATCAAAGCGGCCGTAAGGCCCTTCGATGTCCACGCGCTGCCCGGCGTGCAGGCGCCGGTGCAGGGTGCGGGTGTAGTCGCCCAGCGGTTTGATCACCAGGCGCAGCAGCGGCTCGCCCTCAGGAGTGTTGCCCAGCGCGTTCGGTGCACTGGCAATGGTGAAGGGATGGGCGCCCTCGGCTGCGTCAAAGCGCACAAAGACGAACTGCCCCGCGCGGTGTCCCCGCCAGCTGGGCGGCATGGCGCAAATCACTTCGATGGGCGCGCCCGTAGGCGTATCGCCCAGCACTGTGACGGCCTGGATGCGCGCCGCATGGCTACGCGAACGCCCCACCCAGCCTGCCAGGGACCACAGCGCAGCCAGGCTGCCCAGCGCCAGCAGCGCTCCCATCAGCAGCCCCAGCGGCAGTGCCCAGAACGTGAGCGGCATCAGTGCCACCGCATGGAGCACTAGCGCGAGGAACAGCACCGGCATGGCACGGTGCAGGAGGCGCCAGTGCTTGTAGGGCAGCAAACGGGCCAGCAGCGTGAGCGCCACCATGGCCAGCAGCAGGTAAAAGGCCCACTCGCCCAGGTCTTTTGCAAAACCGCGCGCATCGGTTAGCCAGGGCAGCACGGCCTCGTGCTCCAGCCGTCCGGCACGGCCCCACAGGGCCTTGATCCAGCCACTCGACTCTTTGGCGCCCCAGTGCACGATGGCGGTGAGGGCTGCTCCAATGCCTGTCCATTTATGCAGGCGGTACACCTGGTCCATGCCGCCCATCAGGCGGTCGAGCAAGGGCAGGCGCAGCGCGAGCAGCATGACCAGCGCCATCAGGCTGATGCTCCACAGTCCGCTCAGGTAGATGGCGTGCTGGCGCAACTGCCACCAGCCCGCGGCCACGCCTTGCGCATCGACCAGGGGCAAAACACCCAGATCGGGTGGTACAACAGCCATCCACGCCAGGGTAATGCCCAGCAACCAGACTCCCAGTGCAGCTTTGATACGCATGCGGCTCTCTCTTTCTTGTGCAGAGGCATTGTGGAAAATCGAGCTTGAACGAATACTGAAAGGCACATTCATCTGCTGTTCATCGCCCACGCGGTAAAAATCCGATCTATGGTCTTCTGCACTGCACTCTCCCTTCGCCGCTGGTTCCTGTCCGGCCTGGCGCTGTGCATGCTGGGCGCCTTCCCCCTGCTGCACGCCGATGAGCGCAACCATGGCGACCACGCAATGGCGCTCCAGGCGCTCGAACAAGGCCGGGTACTGCCCCTGCGCACCGTGCTGGAAAAGATCGAGCGCGACTACCAGGGCCAGGCGCTCAAGGTCGAATTCGAGCAGGACGACGGCCGCTTCATCTATGAAATCCGCCTGCTGCAAAGCGATGGCCGCATGGTCAAACTCAAGGTCGATGCCGTCGATGGCAAGGTGCTGGAGACCAAGCGCAAGGAACCAGGAAAGGACAGGGATGCGCATCCTCGTCGTTGAAGACGAACCCACGTTGTGCGCCCAACTGGTGCACGCCATCACGGCCGCAGGGCACACGGTGGAAAACGCTAGCGACGGCATCACTGCTCACTATTTGGGCGATGTCGAAGACTTCGACGCCGTGGTGCTGGATCTGGGCCTGCCCACGCTCGACGGCCTGTCGGTGCTGCGCCGCTGGCGCGCGGCGGGGCGCACCATGCCGGTGCTCATCCTCACCGCCCGCAGCGCCTGGCATGAAAAAGTGGCGGGCATGGACGCCGGCGCCGACGACTACCTGGCCAAGCCCTTTCACATGGAAGAGTTGCTGGCCCGCCTGCGCGCCCTGCTGCGGCGCGTGGGCGAACACACCAGCGCGCAATGGCAATGCGGTGCCATTCTGCTCGACACACGCCAGGCCCGCGTGCTGGTGGACGGCCTGCCGCTGCAACTGACCAGCCATGAGTTCAAGCTGCTGTCACTGCTGATGCAGCGCAAGGGCGAAGTGCTCTCGCGCACCGAACTGTCCGAGCACATCTATCCGCAAGACGCCGACCGCGACTCCAACACCATCGAAGTCTTCATCGGCCGCCTGCGCAAGAAGCTGCCCACAGGCAGTATCGAAACCGTGCGTGGCCTGGGCTATCGGCTGATTGACGTGGGCCAAGCGGCGTGAAAGCGGGGTCGCTGCGCCTGCGCCTGTTGGCAGGCACGCTGGCCTGGATGCTGCTAGCCATTGTTTTGGTGGGCTGGGGCCTGCGCGCCTTGTTCCAGGACCACGTCACACAGCAATTGCAGGCCCAACTGGTGATGCAGCTAGACCATCTGAGTGCTTCCGTCGATTGGATTCCACCTGGCAGCGTCAGCGTCAACCCCATGGCGGCGGATCCGCGTCTGACACAACCCTTGTCGGGGCTGTACTGGCAGATTGACCAACTGGGTGCGGCGCCCCAGGCGGGCGTGGCGCGCTCGCGCTCACTGTGGGACCAGGTGCTGCAGTTGCCCGAGGCGCCAAAGTCTTATCCCACCAGCGGCTTCAACGTGTTGCTGCTGCGCGATGCACAGGGCCACGAACTCCTTGCCGTGGCGCGCACCCTGCAACTGCCCGAAGACGATGCACCGCTGCTGCGCCTGGTGGTGGCGGGCGACAAGGCGCTGCTGGCCGAACCCCTGCAGCGCTTCACCCGCATGCTGCTCATCGCCCTGGGCCTGCTGGCGCTGGGCCTGGCGCTGGCGGTGGCCGTGCAATTGCAGCTGGCGCTGCGGCCGCTTCAGCTGCTGCGCGCGCGTCTGGCTGCTGTGCGCAGCGGCGCCGCCGGGCAACTCGAAGGCAGCTTTCCGCAAGAGCTGCAGCCGCTGGTCAACGAGTTCAACCACGTGCTGCAGGAGAACGCCGACATGGTGCAGCGCGCCCGCACCCAGGCCGGCAACCTGGCCCATGCGGTGCACACGCCGCTGTCCATCCTCGCCAATGCCGCCGCGCAAGAGAACGGCCCGCTGGCGCTGCTGGTGCAGGAGCAGGTGGCGACCGCACGCCGCCAGGTGGACTACCACCTCGCTCGCGCGCGCGCCGCCGCCGCCGTGCGCGCCACGGGGCTCTCGACCCCGGTTCTGCCGCCGCTGCGCGCCCTGCTGCGCACCATGGAGCGACTGCATACGGAGCGGCACCTGGCGTTTGAACTCGCGCCCCAGGCACAAGAAGGGGCCTTTCGCGGCGAAGAGCAGGACCTGTACGAACTGCTGGGCAACCTGATCGACAACGCGGGCAAATCGGCACGCCAGCGCGTCGTGGTCGATGTGCAGTTGTCGGCAGGGCAACTGTGCTTCACCGTGGACGACGACGGCCCCGGTATTCCCGAGAAAGAGCGCGAGCACATGTTCGAGCGCGGCGTACAGCTTGACGAGCAGCGGCCCGGCTCCGGCCTGGGCCTGGACATCGTGCGCGCACTGGCCGAGACCTACGGCGGCAGCGTGCAGGCACTGGCCTCGCCCCTGGGCGGTGCGCGCCTGCGGCTGTGCCTGCCTGCAGCCGCTGATCCAGAGTGATGGGCGCTGACGCTACTGTAGGCGGCATGCCGCGATGCGTCCCAACGGTTTGTACTTTGAATCTCAAAATACCTGATTGGCATGGACGTATCCGGCACACACCTGGTTGCGCCCTCCCGCCTTGGCGCGGTACAGAACCTCATCGGCGCGCTGGACGGTGATTTAATTCCATTTCCAAATCATTTATGACGCGAAGATGAGCCGCAGACATTGCTATGGCAAGGCAAATCGAAGTCGACAATGCCACGGATGATTTAGAAAGGGAATAAGCGTTTCATTGGCCTGAAACTCTGCCACGCCTGGGTTTTGTGGCCAGCCACCGCAAAATCGAAACGTTCCGTGGTTGAGTACATCTTCTCGGCCAGGACGCCACTGTTTTCCGCCAGGTCAGATCTGGCGTTGCCGGGGCTTGGGTATCAGCTTGCGATTCATTCAGCAGGCGTACTGTCGGATTCTTTGGCCGCGCCGTCCGAGCCGCGCAATGTGTTCTCGGAATGCAACTTCGCCTGCAGTACCTCTCTCTTGTAGGCCTTTTGAATTGCCTCATGAACTTTCTGGCCGTCAAAGGGCTTGAGCACGTAGCCTTTTGCGCCAGCCTTGAGGGCTTCGAACACCATTTTTTCCTGCCCATGCGACGTCACCATGACAATTTTCGCATCGGAAAACTCGTGCGTGATGGCTCGGGTGGCTTCAATTCCATCCATGTCAGGCATGGTGATGTCCATGGTGACCACATCCGGGCGACACGCCCGGTAGGCCGCGATGGCTTCTCTTCCGGTTGCCGCAGTCTTGACCACCTTGTACCCCAACAACTCCAGCATCATGGTCAGTTTCCTGGTAATGATGGGGGAATCATCAACGACCAAAATTTTCAGGATATCCATTGCAGTCTCATCCGACGTAATCAAGGTTTGTTTCAAATAGCTCGCGCGGGCCAACCAGACTGATGTTCATGTGTCCAAACATCGTACCCATCCCCTGTGTGTAAAACATGGAGTTTTTCATGCGCCGGATGGTTTTGGCCCGATCAAGAATAATCGGAGGCGTCATCGAGATGCCCTGCCGGTCTATCTGCTGAAGATCGATCGTACAGTGCCCCAAGATCGTGTTGACGACCTCCCCAACTGCCGCCTCACGGTACATCTCGACCTCGTCAGGCTGCACATCAAAGCCTTCCGTCACGCGCTCATACAGCGCATTGACCAGACTGTCTTGAAAGCTGAAGGCGACCAGCAGGTTGAAGCGCCCGCCCAAGCCGATGATGGCCGTCATGTCGAGAAGGGTGAGCGACTCCAGATCGCCCGCGCCGCCGTCAATTTCAGAAACACTGACCTGGTATTCATCCTCAAAAAAACCGCGTGTGCGGGCTATTGCCGACCGCATCACCTGCGCTACTTCGTCCACCAGCGTCTTCTCCGTCATGGCGCACCTCCGTCCATCGGTTCATTTTGCGACAAAGGCCATTCAAACATGAACTCTGTCCCTTGTCCGTAGACCGAATGGACCACAATGCGCCCCCCCAAATTCTTTGTCTCCGCCAGAACCGCGGGCAAACCCACACCACGGCCCGCCAGCTCGCTCACCTGGGCTTGCGTACTGATGTTGTCCATGAAAATCAACTGCGTGATGTCAGTATCGGGCACCGCCCCTATGTCCTGCGCGCAATAGAGTCCCGCCGCAACGGCGCGCTGGCGCAGGGCATCCAGGCAGATACCAGCACCGTCGTCGGCAATAGACATCTGTAGTGCGTCATCTGTGCGGGCAAGCCGGCATGTGATTCGGCCCACCTCATCCTTCCCGGCCGCCCAGCGGGCTTCAGGTGTCTCGATGCCATGCGCCACGGCGTTGCGAAAGACATGTACCAGAGAACGAAAGAACGGACGGTACCGTTGTGGATCGACTTGGACATCGGCATCGTCTTCCACCGCAATCGGTGCAACCTCTTTTTCGAGCCGGGTAGCGGCCTGCTGCACCAGACCCTCAAAACCCATCAACATGTCCTTGATCGACACTTTACGCAGCATGGATAGCGACTCGAGCAAGGCGCGCACCTCGGCGATTGCGGTATCTATCGGTTCGCCGCGCAACAGGCGCGCAGCCAAACCTTCGAGTTGTTGTGCCTGCACGTTGGTCAGGGTGACGCTCTCACCACGCGCCAGGAAATCTTCACCCAAGGCACCGGACAAAACCGCCAGGTCCGCATCCAATGCGGTTTGCAGAGCCTGCGCCGACACCAGGTCTGCCAGTTGCTGCACGGTGACCACCTCTCTAGACGACGACAACTCAGACAAACGAGTCTCTATCGCGTGCAGAGCCTTGGGTGCGCTGGGGAAGCTGAACTGGTTGAGCAAGCCCTTGTACGTATGGATTTGCCGGTACAGCTCTTTAGCAAGAACCTGGGGCGCTCGCCCATCGGCCAGCGTACGCGGCAAACCCTGAGCCAGAAACTCCTGGAATCCATCAATCGTCTCAAAGAAGTTGCGGCTGTCCGAGACCGCCATCACGATCAGCTCCAGGTGGCGCCGCTCGCTCTCGAGCATGGCCGCCATGCGCCGCTCGGCAGTCATGTCGGTGAGCACCAGCATGAGCCTGTCGCCATCGAGCAGCCGATACTCTGCCTTCAAAATCAGGTCCTCTCGCTGAATTTCCGCAGGCAATAAGGACAGCATGACCTCCTGGGTTGCCGGGTCGGTCTCGGCCAAAACGGCAGGAATGACGGCATGCAGCAGCTCCGCCCTGGCGCCATCGTTGCCAAACAACACGCGGGCCGCATCGCGCCCGGCGGGGGCGCCACCCAACATGGCTTGGCAAGCTCTGCTGTAGGCCGGCTCAACCACCAGGTCGGCGCCGAACGAGAGAAAGCCCTGCCCGGAATTGTCCAGCAGACTGGTCACCTTCTCCCGGCTGGCTTCCGCAACTTCCTTGGAATGAACCAGTTCGGCCTCGATCTGCTTGCGTTCGGAGATGTCAGAATTTGTTCCCACCAGACGCAGAGGTTTGCCCTCAGCATTGCGTTTGACCACCATGCCGCGCCCGAGTGTCCATTTCCAGCTGCCATCCTTGCAGCGGAACCGGTACTCGATGGAAGGCGGTTTGCTCATCGTGTACAGGTGCAGCTCAATGGAGGTTCCGACAGTCTCCAGATCGTCCGGGTGCACGCGATCCAGCCACTCTTGCGTGGTGTTGCCGATGTCCGCTTCCGCGTATCCGAACATTTCCTTCCAGCGCTTGGAATACACCACCTCACCCGTCTGGAAATTCCAATCCCAAACACCTTCATTGGCTCCTTCGAGGGCGAAGTTCCAGCGCTCCTCGCTCTTTTTCAGGGCTTCTTCCGCTTGCTTGCGTACCGTGATGTCCATGTAACTCGTGACGAACCCGCCGCTGGGGATGGGCGTACCTTCGATTTCGAGCCAACGCCCATTCGGTCGTTGGCGCTCGATACGGTGCGCCTGGAAGTTGCGGGCGCGCTCGACCGTGGCGCGCACCTGCTCCTGCGGGTCGCCCGGTCCATATTCACCTCGCATGGCGTTGAAATACGCCAGTTCTTCAAAACTGGCCCACCCCTTGGCGAATAGTTCGGGGGGAAAATCGAGCAGTTGCATGAACTGGTCGTTGTAGGTGGTAAACCGCAGGTCGGGGTCACACAAAGAGATTCCGCCTGGGAAGTTGTCGATCACGGTCTTCATCACATCGCGCTGTCGCGTCAGCTGATCTTCTGAAATTTTCTGGTCCGTAACGTCGGTGTAGGTTGTCACGAACCCTGATATTTCACCGCCCGAGCGAAATGGAAAACCCTCGACCAACAAAGTCCGCCCAGTGGGTAAACGCCGCTCAAACCGGTGTGGCAGAAATTCGCGTGCGCGCGCCACGATCGCCTGCACCTGGGTATGGGGGTCACCGGCTCCATAGTCTCCACGCATCGCGTTGAATCGAATGAAATCCTCAAACTGTGCGTTCTGGAACACCAGTTCTTGAGGAAAGTCGAGAATCTTGGAGAATTGCCGGTTCCACAGGATGAGCCGCATATCTTTATCGACAACACTCACGCCCTGCGGAAGGGCATCCAGCAGGGCTTGCAGTTGTGTGTTGATGGTCTCGTGGGCAACGTCGCGCAATTTCTCGACCGTGACATCTTGAAAAGTTCCCGCAAACCAGGTCGCGCCCTGATCGACCTCCAGTGGGCCTCCACGAACGGCCAGACTGGCGCACCGCCCCCCTGCGGTTTCCAACTGGAGTTCGATCTGCAGCGGCGCGCCATTGGCTACGGCAACATCCAGGGCGCTTTGAAAGCGCTTGCGCTCAGGGTCAAGCAACGCCTGTAGCAATGGCTGGTCTGCATCCGGGATGCTGCCAATCGTCTCTCCCAGAAGCTCCCTTGAAACCTGGGGCAAAAACAGGGTCTGTTGTTGAGGATCGAATTCCCAATAGCCAATACGACCAATGCGCTGAATGAAATCGAGCTGCCGATGGTCTGCGCATTCAGGTTTTTTCTCAGTTTCCACAAATTCCCCCCTTGATCGGAATTCTCGGACGCACGTACCAAAAAGCCACTCCATCCAGAGAACGCCATGGCAATGGGTTGAAGCGAAGATTGCTGAATATGGGATGCGTGCAAACCCTGACTGCACCCATGACCACAGACATGTAGAGGGCACTTGCCGGGGGCATACAAAGCATCTTTCAGACAGCATTTTTATAAAAACAGGCCACAAAGCCTATCCTATAAGCGCTAGTAGCTATTATTTATGTAGCATTTTTTTGATTAAAGTCAGATGTGCCCCCTACCGGCCAGCCACCGCCCAATGGCCGCACGGGCGACCCCCGCCTCGCGCACGCCTTTGAGCCCCAGCAGGGGGTCGCGCTGCGCCGTGTGCAGCGCAGCGGGGAGGGGCATGCCGTGTGGCCAGCTGTGCATGGATCGCATGCACCCAGGCCAGCGTATCGGTGCAAGTGGATTCAGGCGTCAGGGGGGTACAGCCGCACAGTGACCTCGCAGACCGTTGTGCGCACCAGCCAACTCAGAAGACCCCAGTGCTGCAGCGTGATGGGCAGCACCTAACCACCGCGATGCAGGTAGAGCACTGAGCGCGGTGCCAGCCGCTGGTGGCGCAGGCTGGGCATGGTTGACAACAAATTGCACAGGAGCGAGACAGGCGACAAAAGGCCGATCCCCCACCGCGTACGCAGGATCGGGGAAGATGTCATCCCAATGCAAACCCCGCCGCAGCAACAGCCCATGAACGCCATCGTCCGCCCCCTCACCGCTCAAGACCTGCCCGGCCTGCTGGCGGTGCAGCGTGCCTGCTATGGCGATGGCTATATCGAAAGCGCGGCCGTATATGCGCGTCGCTTGGCAAGCCCGGCCCAATGCTCGGTGGTGCTGGAACGCGCAGGCCAACTCTGTGCCTACCTTGCCGCCTACGACTCGCTCGCAGGCAAGGTCACGCCGCTGCACGGCGACTTCGACGCCGCCAACCCCCCAGATACGCTGTACCTGCACGACATGGCCGTGCTGCCCGCGCTGGCCGGGCAGGGCTTGGCCCAGGCACTGCTGGCGCCGGTCTGGTGCAGCGCAGTGGCGCGGGGCCTCACACGCTCGGCGCTGGTCGCGGTGCAGGGATCACAAGGGTATTGGGAGCGCCACGGCTATGCCGTGCACGCTCTGCGCGATGCAGTGCAGCGCCTGCACCTGGCCGCCTATGGCGAAGGTGCCGTGTACATGCTGCGCACGCTGGCTTGATCAGCGCGTCATCGGCAGCGCCACCCCCATGGCCGCAAAGGCGCCACCGCAGACGCGGTTGAAGCGCTTGCCATGGCGCTCAAGCTTTGGGCGAATGCGGTGCGCCATGCGGGCGAGCAGATATTCCACCACGCACTCGATGGCGGAAAACGTGCCCGCCATCACCGCGAACTGCAGCCACAGGCTGCGCGCCGGGTCGAGAAACTGGGGCAAGAAAGCGCCATAGAACAGCAGCGCCTTGGGGTTGGACACCGCTGCATACAGCCGCGGGCGAAACAACTGACTGCGGCGCGGAAACGGCGCGTCCGCATCGGGCTTGAGTTGCAACGGTGGCGCGCGCAATGGGTCAGCGCCAGCAGGCTGTTGGGGCCAGGCGTGAGCGAAAAGCCCACGGCCGCCACGAGATAGATAACCAGGTATGCCAGGCCATGGAAACCCCTTGCTGCTACGAAAAAATGCGGGCCACGGGGGCGAGAACGACGGTTCACGATAATACGCGCCATGCCCAACCGCTGGAAACCCAACGTCACCGTGGCGGCCCTCATCGAACGCGAAGGGCGATTCCTTCTCGTGGAAGAGGAAACCACCGATGGCCTCAAGCTCAACAATCCCGCAGGCCACCTGGACCCGGGCGAATCCCCCATGCAGGCCTGCGCCCGCGAGGTGCTGGAGGAAACCGCCCACGACTTTGTGCCCACGGCGCTGATCGGCGTGTACCTCAACCGGTTCACCAAGACACGTACGGGCGACGACCTGACCTATATGCGTTTTGCCTTTGCCGGCACGCTGGGCACGCACCACGACTGGCGCGCGCTGGACTCGGGCATTGTGCGCACCCTGTGGATGACACCCGAAGAAATCCGCGCCTGCACAGAGCGCCACCGCAGCCCGCTGCTGCTGCGTTGCCTGGAAGACTACCTGGCAGGCCAGCGCTTCCCGCTGGGCTTGGTGCACACCGATGCCAGCGTGACCACGCCCCAGGACGAGGACTGACGCCCTTCGGCGACGGCGCCTGCGGAAATGGCATCATTGCCTTTTCCGCATCCTGACCCCATGGCTGTTGACCACACCCTCCGTGAACCACGGCCGCTTTGGCAAATGGCGGCTGCAAACGACTATTGCCTGCCCGCAGATTCGACGCCCGCTGCGCTGCGCAGAAAGTGGCGACTGCTCGCCCAGCTGTTCAGTCGCCAGGACCAACGCGACACCCTGGCACAGCCCGAGGCCACACTGAGCAGCCTGCCACCGGCCCAGCTGGACAGGCTCGCCCCCCCTCTGCGCTGGGAAGGCGCTGCCCGCGCCTTTGACCAGATCTATGCAGCCAAGGCTGGCAACGCTCCTGCGCCCGGCGTCGTCGGCATTCTGGTTGGTCAACCGTTCTGCGGCCACGCCGACATCCTGGCGCACTGGGCCCGTGGGCGGTCTGTGCGGCTGCTGGAGCCGCCCACAGCACAGGAGATCCTGGCCGCCGACGTGCAATGGCTCACCCGCTGCTGCGACAGCGGCCCGGGCCTGTGGGCCCTGCCCGCGCTCGAACGCTGCTACCTGCGCAACGCCAATGGGCTGGCACTGGTGCGCGGCTTTCTCGACCTGGCCTTCTCGGGAGCCCTCGGCCCGGGCGTCATCGGCTGCGACAGTTGGGCCTGGGCCTACCTCCAGCGCATCTGCGCATGGCCTGCCACGCCGGTGCTGACGCTGCAGGCCTTCGACGGCGCGGCGCTGACCACGCTGCTACTCCAGCCAGAGACCCAGCCCACGCAGGCGGTGCGCTTTCTCAGCGCCCACAGCGGCATCAGCCTGCTGCCCGAACCCGAAGACGGGGAAGAAGATGCGCAAACACCCGTCAGCCCCGAGTTGCGCCAGCTGGCGGCCCGCTGCCGGGGCAACCTGGGCGTAGCCTGGCATTTCTGGCGCGAACGCCTGCGCACGGCCATCGAACCGCAGGCAACACAGACAGGCGACGACGCCCCCCCCACCGACCGACGCCATCTGGGTGGCCCCGGAACTCGAACCCCGCGCTCCCGCCTCGGATGCGGGCGACGAAACAGCCCTGGTGCTGCATGCCCTGCTACTGCACAACGGCCTGGAGGCGCCGCTCCTGGCCACCTTGCTGCCCATCGCTGCGGCGCATTTGAATCTCCAACTGTTGCACCTGCACGCCCTGGGCCTGGTCGAGCGGCAGGACGCAGATCGCTGGCAAGTCACCCCCTTGGCCTACCCCGGCGTGCGGGCCTTTCTACGTGCACGCGGCTACCTGACAGACAGTTTCTGAAGAGCAACGCATGGAATCCGCTGTTTCCCACCTGTTCCAGACGCTGGATGCGGCCGCGCTGATCGAACTGGCACTCATCGTCGTGGGTGCCCTGGTGCTGATCACCCTGGAGCAGCGCGTGCTGCCCTGGGCCGCCGACAAGCTGCACGGCCACTACCGCCACATGGTGCTGGCAACGGTGCCCCTGTTGCGGCTGGTCATCATCGGCATCGCGCTCCTGCTGGCCCTGCCCATCGTCATCGAGCCATCCTGGCAGAACATGGCAGCCCTGCTGGGCACCGCTGGCCTGGCCCTGGGCTTTGCGCTGAAGGACTATGTGAGCAGCCTGATTGCCGGCGTCGTGTCGGCTTTCGAACGCCCTTACCGTCCGGGCGACTGGATCGAGATTGACGGCATTTACGGCGAGGTCGTACACGTCGGCATGCGCAGCGTGGCCCTGGTCACCCCGGACGACGACTACGTCACCATCCCCCACCTGAAGCTCTGGAACACGGCCGTCAAAAACGCCAACAACGGCAGCCCCCGCCTGCAATGCTCGGCGGGGTTTCACGTCCACCCCAACCACGATGCACGCCAGGCGCAGACGGCACTGGAAAATGTCGCGCTGACCAGCGCCTATCTACAGATCCTCGCCCCGGTCGTCGTGCTGGTGCGCGAGCTGGAGTGGGGCACCCAGTACCGCATCCGCGCCTACCCGGTCGACCCACGCCAGCAGTTCCGGTTCACATCGGATCTGACCGTACGGGGCCGCGATGCGCTGCGCCAAATCGGCGCACAGCCACTGCTGCCTCCAGCGGAGGTGCCCGTAGTGCGAGGTGCCAGCGCCACAGGGCGTAGGGCTTGAGCACAAGCACGGTTGATCGTGCTGGCCAGCGCTACACCCCGCGCAGCACACTGAACTCTCTGAACAATCGGGCTGGCAGCGGTGTTTGAAGTTTCCAGACGATGCTCATGGGTCGGTTGCCTTCGGCCGACTCCAGCGTCACGGGGCCACAGGCGCGGTAGGCTTCGCCCTTGCGCGGCCTCACAAAAAGTTGGAACTGCCAGCCATTGGTTGCGCTTTCGAGGTAACGCCTGCCGCCCGGTGTATCAGGGCCGGCGCTGTTCTGGCTTTGCCAATGAAAGCGCTCGGCGCTGATCGCATAGTCGTGGTACGCGATGCGGTCGTGGTAACCCTCGCTCTTGTCGAGCGTGACAAACAGCAGCTCGGTTTTGCGTTTAGCCATTGGAAGCACGCCGGATACCATGGGCATGCGGCGCGATGCCGTCAACCACTCCACCGCCGTGAGAATTTCACGTGCGCCGTAGGCGGCGTGCAGGCACAAGGGCGTGTCTTCAAGACCGGGCACCGGATGCGCGCCCAAGGTACTGCGGGCCTGCAGCAGCGCAGACAACTCCACCAACTCGGCGGCGATGGCGGGGTGCTCCACGACACGTTCCATAAAGGCCTCGTGCCCAGCGGCCTGGTCATGGCGTCCGTCAATCTGGTAGGCCAGCATCTGCACGCCCAAGGCATCCGTTTCTTTGAGCGCCCGTGTGTGCTGCAGCGGCGCACCGACTGCGGCCATCACAGCGAGTCGACGTGGATCATCCACATGCAACAGGTCGCCCAAGCGGCGGCTGAAGTAGTCCTCTTCAGGACCTGGCTCTGCAACCATCAATCCGGCGTCGCGTTTCAATGCCGTCCAGCCGCTGCGACCTTGGCCTGTACTGGCACGGTAGACATCCTCCAGCTCCAGGGCCTGGTCGTGAAGGAAATCTTTCAACTGCACAGCCGATCGGCCTCGCAGTGCCGCATAGGTTTGTAGCTCGGTTTTCAGGCGTCGCCAGTTCTGCGATATCAAGGCCCGCAAGCCTTGCAACACCTGCTCGCGGGTTTGGCGTTGCAGATGGACGTGACAGCCGGGCGGCAAGCTGCCAAAGCCGTTCTCCACACCGTCTGTTAGCTCGCGACGCGACAAACCGGTCAGGCTCGACAGCAGGCGGTCGAACCGAAACTCGGCGCGGTGCTGACCGACAAAGTCGAGCACCAGGCAGCTTTCCTTGCCGGGCGCCAGACGCAGGCCACGACCAATCTGCTGCTGGAACAGTACCGGGCTTTGCGTGGGCCGCAACAGCAACAGTGTGTCTACCGTTGGCAGGTCAATGCCTTCGTTGTACAGGTCGACCGTCACCAGTGCGCACAGTTCGCCCTTCGCCAAGCGCTGCGGTGCTCTGCGCCGCTCTTCGCTGGCCGTCGCGCCTACCACGCAGGCCGCGGGCAAACCGGCGCGGTTGAGCCAATCGGTCATGAACTCGGCATGCGCCACCGAGACACAGAAAACGATGGCCCGCGACTGCCTGGCATCAGACGCCAAGCGGCGCCATTCATTGACCACCAGGCGGGCGCGCACGTCGTTGCCCGTCACCAGGTTGTCCACGGCCACTCGTTCTCCCGGTCGGTCCCATGGCACGTCCGAAAAGTCGGTGGCATCGTCGCAGGCGTAGTACTCAAAAGGTGCCAGTAACTGTAGGTCCAGCGCATGCCACAGCCGTAGCTCAACCGCCGGGCTGCCGTCTGGCCGTGCGTCGAAATACTGCGCAATGGGTTGGCCATCGCTGCGCTCAGGCGTTGCCGTCAGTCCCAGCAACACGCGGGGGCGAATGGCTTTGGCGAAGGCGTCAAACCGGTCAGCCGCCAGGCGATGACATTCATCCACCACCACGGTGTGCCAGTGGTCGGCACCCACGGTGGCCACCAAGTCGCGGCTGGTCAGGCTGTCAATGGTGGCAAAAAGATGGTCCCAGCGTTCGGGTTGGTGGCTGCCGGTGAGCAGGTCACCGAACTCGGGGTCGCGCAGCACCTCGCGGTAGGTGCGCAGGGCCTGGCGCAGGATTTCTTCGCGGTGGGCCACAAACAAAAGACGTGGGCGCCCGCCCTCAATGCGGCACATGTTGCGGTAGTCAAACGCCGCCACCACCGTCTTGCCGGTGCCGGTGGCCGCCACCAAGAGGTTTCGAGCGCGGCCGTGGGCGC
>JAUYGP010000533.1 GCA_030690515.1 Giesbergeria sp. | reverse complement strand
CCGCCCAGCTATGCGCGCGAGCTGTACAGCGACCTGGTGGTAAAGCTGCACCGCGCGGGCGTTGCGCTGCTGCTGCTGGGCGGCAACCACGACTCGGTCGCCACGCTGGGCGAAAGCCGTGCGCTGCTGGCGGTGCTGAGCACCACAGTGGTGGCTGCCGTGGGCGGCCCGGCCGACCATGTCGTGGTGTTGTCCCGGCGCGATGGCGAACCCGGCTGCATCGTCTGCGCCGTTCCGTTCCTGCGCCCGCGCGATGTCGTCCAAAGCCAGGCCGGGCACAGCGCCGATGAAAAGCAGCAGTCTTTGCAAGCCGCCATCCAGGCCTATTACCAAAGCGTGGTGGATGCGGGCCGCGCACAACAAACGGCGCTGCAAAGCACGCTGGGCCGCATGGTGCCGCTGATTGCCACCGGCCACCTCACCACCGTGGGCGCCAGCAGCAACGAGTCAGTGCGCGACATTTATGTGGGCTCGCTCGATGCGTTCCCTACCGCTGCATTCCCGCCGGTGGACTACATCGCGCTGGGCCATATCCACAAGCCGCAAAAGGTGGGCGGGCTGCACCACATTCGCTATTGCGGCTCGCCGATCCCACTCGGCTTCGACGAAGCGAAACAACAAAAGGAAATGCTGCTGGTGGACCTGGACGCCAGCGGCCTCACCGCGATCACCGTGCTGCCCGTGCCCCGCTTTCAGGCGCTCGCGTCCTGCAGCGGAAACCTCGCCACGCTGGCCGATGCCATCACCGCAGCAGCGGCCGAGGGCAGCGCCGACCACCCCGTGTGGCTGGAAGTGACCGTGGCCGAAGACGACTACCTGACCGACCTGCCCGCCCGCATCAGCGCCATGACCCAAGGCCTGCCGGTCGAGGTGCTGCGCGTGCGCCGCCAGCGTGCCAACGCAGCGGCCACCATGGCAGCGCAGCCCCTGGCTACGCTGGACGAGCTGAGCCCGAACGACGTGTTTGCCCGCCGCCTGGCGCTGGAAGAGCTGACGCCGGAGCTGCAGCAAGCCCTTGGCGAACGCTTTCGCGAAGTCGTCAAAAGCCTCACCGAGGGGGCGGCATGAAGATCCTCAAGTTGCGCCTGAAAAACCTCAACTCGCTCAAAGGCGAGTGGGCGATTGACTTCACCCAACCGCCGTTCACCGACAACAGCCTGTTCGCCATTACCGGCCCCACGGGCGCGGGCAAATCGACGCTGCTCGACGCGATTTGCCTGGCGCTGTACCACGAGACCCCGCGCCTTAAAAACGTGAGCAAATCGGCCAACGACATCATGACGCGCCACACCGCCGACTGCCTGGCCGAGGTGGAGTTTGAAGTGAAGGGCGTTGTCTACCGCGCGTTCTGGAGCCAGCGCCGCGCGCGCGACAAAGCCGACGGAGCCCTGCAAGACCCCAAGGTTGAGCTGGCCTGCATCGATACAGCTACCGGCGGCGGCACCATCCTCAGCAGCCAGAGCAACGACAAGCTCAAACGCATTGCCGACATCACCGGGCTGGACTTTGCGCGTTTCACCCGCTCCATGCTGCTGGCGCAGGGCGGGTTTGCGGCGTTTCTCAACGCAAGCGCCAACGACCGCGCCGAGCTGCTCGAAGAACTCACCGGCACCGAAATCTACGGCGACATCTCGCGCAAGGTGTTTGAGCAGGCACGCGACGCCAAACAGCAGCTCGACCAACTCAAGGCTAAAGCCGATGGCGCTGCGCTGCTGCCCGCTGAGCAGCGCGAAACCATGCAGGCCGACATCGCCCAATGGGCGCGCGACCTGGCTGGCGTGCAACAAGCGCACGACACAGTGCAGGCAGAGCGCCAATGGCACTTGAGCCTGGCGCAAAGCGCGCTAGACCTACAGGCCACCGAAGCTGCCCGAAATGAAGCCGTGGCCGCCCTGCAAGCCGCCGCACCCGAGCTGCGCCGCCTGGCCGACAGCGAACCCGCCCACGCCCTGCAAGCGCCCTACACCGCGCTGCAGCAAGCCCGCGCCGCCTGCGCCGCCACCGACCGCCTGCTGGCCGACCTGCAGGCGCAGCGCCAGCAAGCCACTGCCGCGCACGGAGAGCACCACCACCTGGCCCACCACCTGGCCCAGCACATGGCGGTGGTGGCACACACCGAGGTGACCCGCACCCAGGCCGAACACCAACGCCACGCAGATTTCTGCACCGCCCACCCGCAGCACGCCGCGCTGGGCGAGCGCCTGGGCGGCTGGCGCCAGCAGTTTGCGCAGCGCCACAAGCTGCGCACCAACGCGGCCGAACTGCAGGCGGCGTTGACCACGCTGCAAGCCGAGATCACGCAGCGCAGCGAGCACATCACCCGCCACGCCGCCGAGGTCGATGCCGCTGTTCAGGCACAAGCCGAATCACAGACCGCGCTGCAAACGGCGCAAGCCGAACAGGCCCAGCGCATGCAAGGCCACACCCTGGCCGCGCTGCGTGCGCGCTGGCAGGCGGCACAGGGCGAGGTCAGCGGGTGGAAGCACATCACGCAGCTGGCCCAACAGCGCCGCGAGCTGGCCGACCAGCGCACCGCCTTGGCCGCGCAGCTGCAAACGTTGGAAGCGGCTGTCAACGAACACGAGGCCACACGCCAGGCACTGCGCGCGCAACACCAGGCGCTCAAAGAACAGGTCGCAGACAAAGAAAAACTGCTGGCGCAAGAGCGCCGTATCCAAAGCCTGGACCAACACCGCCACGCCCTGCAGCCCGGCGAGGCCTGCCCGCTGTGCGGTGCGGTAGAGCACCCGGCGATAGCGGCCTACCAGGCGCTGGACGTGTCGGCCACCGAAGCCGCACTGCAGCAAAAACAAGGCGCGCTGGACGACCTCATTGCCCACGGCCAGGCCATTGCCGCCCAGGTCGAAGGCAGCAAAACCCAACTGGCCGAGTGCCAACGCCAGCAAGCAAAAACAGCACAGCAAATGGCAGAGGGGCAAGCCCAGTGGACGGCCGCCATCGGACAAGTAAGCGTTGCCCTCACCGCAGACGACTGGCAGCACACCGACAAGCTCGCCACCGGCCAGCAAACCGCAGCAGCCACCCTGGCCCAATGGGGCACCGACCTGCAAGCGGCCGAGGCAGGCGAACAACACGCGCAGCGTGCGCAAGCAGCGTTCAACCAAAGCGCCCAGGCCGTGCAAGCGGCCAGCCACCAGCGCGCCCTGTTGCAACAGGCCGCCCAAGAGGCCCAGGCGCGCCAGACCGCATTGCTGCACAGCATCGACACAGCCCAAGCCGAAGCCGCAGCGCTTGAAGCCACCCTGCAAACCGCGTTGATGGAGACCGGCCACACCCTGCCCACCGACCCCGCGCCCTGGCTGGACGCGCGCGAGGCCGAATGGAAACACTGGCAGCGCACGCAAGCGCAAATGCAAACGCTGGCCCAGGCCATCACCCGCCAGCAGGCGCAGCAAGCCGCCGCGCAGACCCAGGCTGAGGCGTGGGCGCAGCGCTGGGCGGCGTTGCAGGCCAGCATGGGCGCGCAGGCCGAACATCTGCCCGCGCTGGATGACCTGCCCGACGCGGAGGTACCCGCCACCTTTGCCAGCAGCGTGCAGGCCATAGAACAGCTCGCCAAAACCCTGGCCGCGCTGGACGGGCAGTGCACCCAGGCGCACACCACGCAGGCCCAACAAACCACCGCGCTGAACGCCGCAGAGCAAGCCTGGCAAGAGGCATTGCAAGCCAGCCCCTTTGCCGACCAGGCCGCGTTTGAAGCCGCGCTGCTGCCCGAGCCAGAGCGCCAGCGCCTGGCGGCCGAAAAGCACCGCTTGACCACCGCAGAGCAACGCGCCAGCGCATTGCACCAGGCCGCCACGGCCAAACACGCGCTGTTGCAAGCCCAGGCATTGACTCCGCAAACACGGGAAGAACTAGACGCCCGCCTTGCAGACCTGCAAACCCAGCGCAGCGCCTTCAGCGAAAAAATCGGCGCCCACCGTGCATTGCTCTCCCACGACGACCAGTTGCGTGCAAACCAGCAAGCGCTGATGGCGCAGATCACCCGCCAAACTGCAGAGTCCGACCTGTGGCAGCGGCTCGACGGCCTGATCGGCTCGGCCAAGGGCGACAAGTTTCGCAAGTTTGCCCAGGGCCTCACGCTCGACCACCTGCTGCAACTGGCCAACCAGCACCTCGCCCGCCTGCACGGGCGCTACCTGTTGCGCCGCAAATCCACCGGCGAGCTGGAGCTGGAAATCGTCGACGCCTGGCAAGGCGACGCCGCCCGCGACACGCGCACCCTGTCGGGCGGCGAAGGCTTTTTGGTCAGCCTGGCGCTGGCCCTGGCGCTGTCGGACTTGGTGAGCCACAAAACGTCGATCGACTCGCTCTTCCTCGACGAAGGTTTTGGCTCGCTCGACGGCGACACGCTGGAGATCGCGCTCACCGCCCTGGACACCCTCAACGCCAGCGGCAAGATGATTGGCATCATCAGCCACGTCGAGGCAATGAAGGAACGGATACCGGCGCAAATCAGGGTCGAGAAAGGGGGCGGGATTGGGTATTCGCGGTTGGTGGTGTAGCCCAAAACGGGCCAGTGACGTTCACGAAAGAATGGATGACAGGCTACAAAATGGTCCAAATATTGCAATGTAAGTCGTTGTTATTGTTATATTTTCGGTAAAAAATTCAAAAATAGTAAAATACACCGAAATGCAGGAACTCAGCCCCGCCATCACCCGCCAGTACATCGACGCCGTTGCCGTGTTTGATGCTCTGGATGAAGCCGCAGCAGAAGCCGCCCAGGTGCGCGGCGGGATGTACTGGCATGCGGGGCCCGCGTCGTCGCCAGAATCCCGGTACCTGGTGCGCACCACGCCCGCAGGGGCGGAGAAAAGTCTGGGTCCGCGCACGCCCGAGACACAAGCCATCTACGACAAATTCACCCAAAGAAAGCAGGCCAGCGCCGAGCGACTTGCCGGCCTGAAAGCCGCGCTGAACCAGCAGCAGCGCCTGAACCGCGCCCTGCGTGTCGGCAGGGTAGACCCCCTGGTGGTGGCGCTGCTCAACCGCTTGGTCAGCACCCAGCTCAGCGAACACTTTCGCGTGGTCGGCACCCACGCCCTCTACGCCTACGAAGCCGCCGCGGGGGTGCGGCTGGATACAGACGCACTGGCCACGCGCGACATCGATTTGCTGTGGGACACCCGCAAACGCATCATTTTCTCTACCCAGCTCGCACGGGTCGACAGCTCCATGCTGGGGGTGCTCAAAAAGGTAGACCCCAGCTTTCGTATGCGGCAGAGCCAGGAGTACACCGCGGTCAACAAAGACGGCTTTGAGGTCGACATCATCCGCAGGGAACAAACGGGTGACGACCCGCACCCTATCAAGCTCAGCGATGAAGACGACGACTTCTGGGTGGCACAAGCCCGCCGCGGCAATGTGCTGCTCGACTCTCCCAGCTTCTCAGCCGTCATCGTCGCCACCAACGGCACCATGGCGCGAATGAACACCGTGCACCCCGCCACGTTTGTGGCGTTCAAACGCTGGATGGCGGGGCAAGCCGACCGCGACGCTCTCAAACGCCGCCGGGACGTTCTACAGGCCGACGCGGTGCAAGGGCTGCTGGAGCAGTATTTGCCACAGGTTTAAGAGGAAAATTGGCCTCTAGCGCTTATGCAGCAAGCGCGAGCAGCTATCAAAATAGTTTCTACACTATGGGTGGCGCAAGCCGCCACCTCTTGCGCCACCCATCCTCCGGCGGGCTGGTGCGCGGCTGCCAGTCAGTGCAAAGCGATTCGGGTCCGGCCTCTGTCTCGGTTTTTAGCCGCGCCGAACATCGCAAGGCCCAGCGCAACGCTCCGTGAGGCGTCGCGCAGAACAGGCCCAGGTCAATAAGCGCCCATGAAGTCGCGTTTGCCAATGGGCAAACCGTTGTGGCGCAGGATGTCGTAGGCCGTGGTCACGTGAAAGAAGAACTGCGGCAAGCCGTAGTTGGCCAGATACGTTTGCCCCGTGAGTTTTTTCTCCTTGGGCGTGCCGGGGCGCAAGACGATTTCAAAGCTTTCCTTGCCTTCGAACTGGGCTGCGTTCACGCTGTCCAAAAAGGCCAGCGTCTGCGCCAGCAGCACATCCAGATCGGCAAAACTTTTCTCGTTGCCTTCGAACTTGGGCACGTCGACACCCGCCAGCCGCGCCGAGATACCACGCGCGAAATCGGCGGCAATCTGCACCTGCTTGAGCAGCGGAAACATGTCGGGCGCCAGCCGCGCCTGCAAGAGGGCATCGGGCTCGATGGACTTGGCGGTGGCGTGTTCGCTGGCCTGCGCAAGAATGGTTTTCAAAGCCGTCAGCATCTGCTTGAAGACGGGAGCCGAATGGGTGTACATAGCGCTGGTCATGGGGGGGCTCCTGTGGGATTGGTGAGGGGGACTTGTGCGGGGCGGCGTTGGAGGCGTAAAACACGTTCCTCTCAGCCGCATTGCAGGAAATACGGATCAGATGGTGGGCCGTATCTTTGGCAATGTGGCTCAGTGTCGCCGCACTCGCCACAGTTCGAGCAACCCTCGGACAATGCCCCCAAGAACGAGTGTCAGACACTGGTGTTCATCCACGATCACAGCCTGCACGGCAGCGTGGTCCGGCTCAGGTACACGGTCGGCCACGGCATGCGCAATCACGGTCAGTGCCTCATCCTGCGCATGCGTCACCACCGCGTGGATAGCCTGCTTGATCACATCGCAGCGGAGGCAGATGCGGCGAATGTTTGAGGTCAAATCGACCTCTGGCGCAATAAAAATAAGCGCTAGAAGCTATCGAAAGCGTAGCAAAATTGGTTTGCGCATCCGCGTTTGAGCCGTATTGCGGCGGTATTCGCCGCACATCAAGCGGCGAATAGTTTGCATAATCGCCGCATGCGTCACCACCGCCCCACCCGCACACCCCGCTACATCTGGCAACTGCCCGATTGGCCGCACCTTGCTTTTGACGCTGCTGCCCTGGCCGCACCACTGGCGCAGGTGCACCGCGCACAGGGCATGCTGGCGGGGCGGATGGCAGAGCTGGGGCTGGCGCAGCGCGACCAGGCCACCCTGCAAGTGCTGACGCAAGAAGTCATCACCACCAGCGCCATTGAGGGCGAGCGGCTGGACCTGGACGCCGTGCGCTCGTCCGTGGCCCGCAAGCTGGGGCTCGATATTGGAGCCCTGGCACCCAGTGACCGGCATGTGGACGGCGTGGTGGACGTGGTGCTGGACGCCACCCGCAACTTTGACCAGCCCCTTACCCCCGAGCGCCTGTTTGGCTGGCATGCGGCGCTGTTCCCCACCGGCTACAGCGGGCGCACGCGCATCACCGTGGCCGCGTGGCGCACCGATGCCAGCGGCCCCATGCAAGTGGTGTCCGGCCAAAACACTGACGATATGGGCAGAGAGAAAGTGCACTTTGAAGCCCCGCCTGCCGCCACCCTGCCCGCGCAAACCCAGGCTTTTTTTGACTGGTTTGAAGCCGCCCCAGCGGGCGACGCCCTCATCAAAGCGGGCCTGGCCCACCTGTGGCTGGTCACCCTGCACCCGTTTGACGACGGCAACGGCCGCCTGAGCCGCGCCGTGGGCGACATGGCCCTGGCCCGCGCGGAAGGAATGAGTGCCGCCGGGCCGCCCCAAGGCACGAGCGCCCCCCCGGGGGGCAACGACCCGCGCAGCGGCGGAGCGTGGGGGCAACATGCACACCAACGCTTCTACAGCTTCAGCGCCCAGATACAGCGCGAACGCAGAGACTATTACGACCAGCTAGAGGCCACCCAAAAAGGCCTACTGGATGTGACCCCGTGGCTCCATTGGTTTCTGGGCTGCCTGCTGCGTGCCGTGCAGGGCGCAGACGCCACATTGGCGGGCGTGCTGGACAAAGCCCAGTTTTGGCAGCGCTGGGCAGGCACGCCCATGAACGCGCGGCAAACCCTGGTGCTGAACCGCGTGCTGGACGGCATGGAGGGCAAGCTGACCAACGCCAAGTGGGCGGCCATGGGCAAGTGCTCTGCGGACACGGCGCTACGCGACATCAACGACCTGTTGGCCCAAGGTGTGCTGGCGCGGCTGGAGGGGGGCGGACGGAGTACGGGATATTTATTGATCAAATAGGGCTCTGCTGCCTATGCAGTAAGCGGTAGCAGCTATCAAAAATGCAGTTCTTGCCCTGCGCGCCACCGTTGAAGAGTGAATGGGCTGTTAGCGCCCGCGAAATAAGCGCAAATAGCTACTGAAATGACAGTGAAAGCTCTTTTACGCTCAGCCCGGGTCGGCACCACGCGATGTCGCATATCCAAGTGCTGGCTGCAGCCTTTTCCTCAACGCGCCGACGACATCGCCCAGCGGCATAGTCTTGAGGCCGTTCTTTCTCAAGAACGCCGCCCACAGCGCCTGGCGCGATGCATCGCCCGCAAACTCGTCACTCAAGCCAATGGGCAACTCCGTCGGCAACAGGGTTCCACGGCGGTTGAACGTGGCGGCGATGGCGCGGGCCAAGATGCCAGCATCCAATGTCTCGTGGTCCAACAGAATCCATAGGTCCAAGTAATCCTTGAGCCTGCTGTTCGTCATGCCCAGCAGCACAATGGCATGCAACTTTTCCGCCACGACCGTATAGACCGGATAGGTGCGCAGCTGCGGTGGCGGGAAGCCGGCAATCAGCACCGGGTATGTGGCGTTTACCGGGCCGGGCGTTATGGCGTCACCAAAGCCGATATCGATTTGCGTCTTGCAGCGGGCGCGGGCCAACTCTGCGGACACCCATACCCGTGCACCCGCATAGCCTGCGTTCTTGCGAATCTCTTGCACGTGCACGCTGCTTACGTCAAACACCATGCCGTCGTCTGCCGGAACCGACACGATCTCGCGGAACGCCTGCGCTATTGCATCCAGGTCGCTGGCCCCATAGCCCAGTAGATCGACATCGCGCGTGGGTCGGTGCGGCATGGCGTACCAAAGGTTGAACAGCATCGCACCTTTGAGCACAAAGTGGTCGGCATGGGCCGACTGGCCCAGCCGGTACAAAAAGCGCTCTAGTGCGTAGCGCACCAGCACGGCGTTGAAATCCGTCTGCTCCGCCTTGGCGATGTTGAGCAGACGCGCCCGCACGGAAGCTGCCAGGTCTTGCCCCATTTAGCCGCCGTGTCCCAGGGTTTCAAGATAGGGCCGCATGACGTTGGCCACCCGGCAAATCTTGGCGAACCGCCATAGGTCATTGGCGGTGGCTTTGTTGGCGGCCAGCGCTTCTCTCAAAGCTTCTATGGCCACATCGAGCCCGATCTTGTTGCGGTGCTTAAAGCAGTCTGCAATGGTCTTGGCCACGCCATACACCCGCAGCTCCACCTGATCGGCGTGCACCACCTCTATGCCCTGGGCATACGCCTCACCAGAAAACTGCACCATCTTCACCGGCGGATAGTCCATCTTGGGCGCATGGCTGCCCTGGGGCATGGCAATCCACACCTGACGCGGCAACTGCGTGGTGAGTTCATGAATCTGCAAAGCCGTGAGCAAACAAAACACCGCCTGCGGCACCTTGACCGCAATGGTGGCCAGGCTTTCATGCTCGGCACCCTGGCGCTCGGGCAGCCGGTAGACGCCGCGCCCCACGCGCTCCAACTGCCCGCTGGCCGTCAGCCGCGACAGCACCACGCGTGCAATGCCCAGCTCCTGCAGATGGCTGGCGCGCAGCAGGCCGCGCTGGCTGGCTAGCTCCAGTACGCGTTGGGTTTGGGTGTTGTCGGTTTGCATGGAACCCGAAGTATGTTCCGTTTATGCGTTAAGTTAAAGCCAATAGGGCATTTATGGAACAGCCCGGGGCGGCCACAAATATGAGTGAAATCGCACTCTACCCCCGGTGGAATATTTTCCACACGCTATCAATACATGAGCGCCAAGCGCCCCGAAACCCGGCAGAAGCGCATGGCGGAACTGTTGGCAAAGTTGGCGCGCGGCGAAAGGCCTTGAGATTTGCCGCCAGCGAGCTTCGGGGCAATGACTCACACAGCATCGGACGGGCCAGAGTTCTTGAGCTCGGCAAACTTGGCTGCCATCGTCGGGTTGCCCCGCGTCAGCTTCTTGATCGTTACGTCTTGCGCCTTGTCGTTCGCAAGACGCAGGTTGCGGTCTGTGCCAAGCAGTGCGTCCTTGGTTTTTTGCAGGTGGTCGATGGATTTGTCGATCTCGTCGATTGCCTTTTTGAAGCTATTGGATGGCCTCGGCCAGTTCTGCCGCAGCTATTCTGTCGCGCTTGGCCTGCGCAAGTTCGTTGGCAAGTGCATCACGCTCCTTTTGTACCGCACGGAGGGCCTCGGTGATGGCGAGTTTGCGCGCAACCTCTGCTGCATCCAGCCTGGCTTTCAGTTCCTGGATTTCGGAGTCCTTGGCGACAGCCGACTTCTGCATTTCGCCAGCAACCTTGGCCTGCGCCAGTTCGACGGCATTGCGCTTGTCTTGCTCGGCCAATTCAAGTCGCTCATGCAACTGCTGCTCGAACGCGCCGTCGCGCACTTGCTTCAGGATATCTGCGTACCCCGCCTCGTCGATTTTGAATGCCTTGCTGCAGTGGGGGCAGATGATTTCGTGCATGGGGACCTCTTGTTGGTTGGACTGGTATCTACGTGAGCATATCGGCCCTTCTTTTGATGGGCTGGCGACCGTTCAAGGGGCAGCACTCGCCGAACAGCGAAGCTGCTTGCACCAGCGCGGAGTGCATCATCATCTTGAAATGGCCCCTTAGCGCTTATTCAGAAAGTGCTTGCAGCTATCAAATCAGAGGCAATTTGCAGCATCTCTCGGTCCGGCAAGCAGAATAAACCGCGCTTGGCCCTTTCCATAAAGGCAAATCAAAGCCCTTTGGCGGTCAATGACTTGAGGGCATGCAATCGCTTGGCATAGTCAACTCGAAAAGCGCCCAATGTATGGGACATCGTTGTGTACTTCTTAATGTACGCATATGGATTCCAACCCATGTCCTTTAAGTCGGAAACCACAAAGACAAATTCCAGCGCATCGGTCAGGAACCCAGTCGTGTCGGATTTCTGCCGATAGTCAATCTTTGATGGACTCCCATGGACATAATGATTCCTGCAATCAACAGCCGCCACAAGAACCATCTCAAGTTCTGGAAATGTGTCGCTCATGCCGTCAATTAGAAATCGCCCTCTGCTAAGAACCTTGTGTTTCAAAGAGGGTTTTCCTATGCGACCCAGTGCATTCAACATTGCTTCGCGCTCAAGAGACGCTGGTAATTTGCGAAACAACTCACGACATTGCCTTTTTGCATCGATCAGTTCAGGAGATAGCTCAACATCGACTGCGAATGCCGAAGCTGGCAATATGTCAAACATGTTTGCTGCACGTATCAATCGGTCGGCGTCGTACTCATTCTGGTTACGAAAAGATGTGAGAAGTCGACTGCGTGCATCACCTCGCTCTTCGTCTGAGGCAAGCCAGTTTTGCATGACTTTTGCGAAGACATCAGGTTCGCGAATTGGGTTAAGTAGTACATCAAATGAATGAGGAATTCTTCCTCCTTGCATTTGCCTCGAAGGTGGAAAAGTCCAACGAAACTCAAGCGGACGCGATCCGGCTTCTCCCAGTTGCAAATAAACGTTGGTCAATTCTTGCGCGCGACCAATTACCAGTTCCAAAAATCGAAGCAATTGGATCAGACGTTGAGCCGCCATTTCCACCGTGAGCAAGTTTTCAAAAGCAATACTTATGAAAATTGTGTTGTCGATCCGTATTCCGTGTGCGCCTCCCATATCCCAGCCAGGACAATGTTTAACACACACGGTGCCATTCACAGTACTAACATCAGCGATTGAGGTTCTTCCGGTGAAGTAAACAATACGAGGGTCGTCGCCAGCAAGAGTGGCCTTACCTTTCTCGCCTATTCCCGCGACCTCTGCAATATGCTGCTTTGCGTTTCGATCAAAACCAAAAGCCTTAAGGTCGTGAAAAAGTGTCCATGCGTCTCCTATTGAAAAACTGACGCTACTCACAGCTAGTTCTTCCGGGTGGACATGCCGGTCTCCCAGCAATACATAGTGCGGGACTATTGAAGCATGATGACTAGATGACTGGTCTAGCGATTTGACTGCACTTCCCATTTGGACGCAGTCGAGCAATGTCACCTTTCTGAAATCATTCAGCGTTCCATGGAGAAAGGTACGGTCAATGTCGGCCTCTGTGAAGGGGGTGTCATCTTGGAGTTCAAGTCTTGTGGTGTTTCCCGCCAATTTCAATTGCCCGAACACTAGCTTTTCGTTGGAAAGTTCGAATTTCCCAAACGTTTCCAAATCTTTGTCATTCATTCCGATGGCTTTCAGTGAGCTTTCTTTTGTTAAAGCTAACAAGGAGATTCAAAGAACGTCGCCTAGCATTGTCCGAGAAGAGAACAACCCACAAGTTGCAGGTGCGCATAAATCCCCCCAATTAATTGGTCATCGCGCCGATGAGCGCAGCCAGTTTTCAAAAAGGGATCCTTCTGGTTATGTTGAGCAAGAATGCGTCCGTCAGTTTCGTGTTCGAGCTACTGCGCTGAAATAGTCGGCAGGCTTTGCCGCAAAGCTACTGTCAATGCAGGTACTTTGTCATTCCTTAAAACTCTAGTTAACCAGCTTTCGAAATCCTGCATTCTCGATTTCTTGAGATGTTTCGCAGCCAGTGACATCAAACCCTTGTTGTCATAGATCGCCAAAAGCATTGGGAGGTCCGCATTTTGTATTGCCGTTTCAATTCGGGTTCTTGCATTGTTGGCAATCAAATTGATGTCAAGAACAGCGGTTTTTTGTGCGTATTCAGAAATGATGTCAGCAACGCTATTCGCGTTGCTGAGGTCAATCTTCTTCAACATTCTGTCGATCCTGCGTCGGCAATATCTGGCCACAACAGCCTCGATAGTCGCACCAGATTGCAACGTGTTGAATATGTCAGTTTTCAAAGCGGCCAAGCTCGCGACAAGATCTGGGCCGACGTGGCCCTCGCTCTCCGCAATTGTTTGGCTAACTGACGGCAAAAGAATGATGTTCTCAATTTCCGAGACGGACAGGATCGCAACACCAAGACTGCTTAGATATGCAATATCGTGTGCCTCGTAGTCATCTGCATCCACGATTCCGGAGCAAGTCACGCGAGTAAGAGATTGGTTATTCCGCATTGTCACGACCGAATGAATCACGTTCTCACAGGAACCTCTGGGGATAACGGTCCATTCAGGAAAGCAGCATCGGTAGATAGCGGCATCAAGACTATTTTGTTGGCCTTCTACAAATAAGACTGGTCGCCGACTACCGAGAATCAGTGTAGCCAGACTCTCGTCAAAACCGGTGTTCACTGGAACGTTTTCAATTGTCCAATAGGGCGTTGGGTTGTAATTGCGGAGAACAAACTTTTGGGCAACTCTAGAGGCGGCAAACTCCAGGTCGTGGGTAATAAACACGAATGCACAGTCAGGACGTGCCGCTTCCAACTCATCCCAGAGCTTTGACATGATCGAGCGGTGAATATGAAGCTCGGGCTCATCGATAACCAGCATCGAGTTATCGGCCGCTGCCAGCGTTTGACCAATCAAATAGAAAATCGCCCGCTCTCCGTCGCTCATGTCGGCCGCTTTGTATTTGACTTCAGTGCCAGCGGTGGAAACTTGAATATCGTCCCCAGAGATGATGAGTTTCCGGTGAGGCAGAAGTTGTGACCAGATTGCCTGCAAACGTTCGAGCTTTGTTGGATCAGCTGGGCCGCTATTCCCAGAACGAACCCTCTGATGTGTCTCTAGTGACTTATTTGATTGATCAGCAAACAAGGCTTGCACCAGAAAGTCGAAGTCATTTAGCAGCGAGACAGCCATATTGTTCTGCCACCTAGAACCAAGTCGA
>JAUYGP010000528.1 GCA_030690515.1 Giesbergeria sp. | reverse complement strand
CCAGACCTCATCGTCGAGACGGGCATTGCCCATGGAGGTTCATTGGTGCTCAGCGCATCGCTGCTGGCCTTGCTCGATATGAGTGATGCCATTGAGGCTGGTGCCATGCTCGATCCGCGCGCCTCACGGCGCAAGGTGCTCGGGGTGGATATCGACATTCGTGACCACAATCGCGCAGCCATTGAGGCGCATCCCATGGCCAGCCGGATCGCCATGATTCAGGGTTCGGCCGTTGCGCCCGAGGTGGTGCAGCAGGTGCGTGACTTTGCCCAGGGCTACCAGCGTGTGCTGGTGTGCCTGGATTCCATGCACACGCATGCACATGTCATGGGAGAGCTGGAGGCCTATGCGCCGTTGGTCACTCCGGGCAGCTACTGCGTGGTGTTCGATACCTTTGTCGAAGATATGCCGCCGAAGTTTTTTGCCGACCGTCCATGGGACGTGGGTAATAACCCCAAGACCGCCGTGCACCAGTGGTTGGCGGGCCATGATGAATTTGAGATCGATACCGAGATGGAGCAGCGTTTACAGGTGACGGTGGCGCCGCACGGTTTTCTGCGCCGCAAAGAGGGGTGAAAATGGCAGTAATCGCTTTATGGTGGGGCGTTGATGGCTACTATATTGGTAGCATTTTCTTCCCGGGTTCTCTGCGTTATGTGGCTATAGCGGAGCCCATGCCCATCGCCTGTGTGGCATGTTGCAGGTAGGTCACGGCAAATTCAGTGTGGCCGTGGGCGTGCTCCACCTCAGCCAGGCAGGCCAGGGCCAGGGGGTCCTGGGGTACGGCGCTGAGCACGGTTTCGGCCAGTTCGGTCACGGCGATCCAGTGGCGGTCGGTGATTTTGGCGCCTGCGGCGTCGGCGGACACGGGGAGCGGGGTGGCCTTGGCTATTTCCACGAGGCCTTGCAAGCGCTGGTGGGCCTCTTGCAAGCTGACCCGCTGGCCGGGTTTCAGGCCTACCCCGGGCACGGGTAGGGGTGTCCATTCCTCGGGCAACTGAGGTAGCCAGTCCTGAATCGCCTGTGCCTGGGCTTCGGGTGCGCCGGGGTGCTGCATACGGGCGGCCCATTGCAGCCACATGGCACGCAGCCCTTCACCAATGCTGTGGTTGAAAAGATCCTCGCGCATCAGCGCAGAAGCCTCCATGGCGTCGCGCAAGCCCAGGCGCAAGCGGTTGAGGGCCTGCGCATCGGCCGCCAGGCCTTGTGCGATACGCACATAGTCTCCAGGCGTCTCGGCCAGCCATTCGGTGCGACCAAGGTAGCTGAGGATGCCCGTACCCATGCGGCTCTTGAAACTAGCGCCGACCATGGATACGACGGGCACGCCCATCCAGAGCACGTCGAAGGTGGTGGTGCCCCCGGTGAGCGGAAACGGATCGAGTGCGATGTCGATGCGGTGGTAGGTGAGGTATTGGTTGGTGCGGTCCAGTCCGACCAGCTCAAGGCGTCTGGTGTCTATCCCCAGCGACTGGCAGCGCGCACGGTAGCTTTCGGCAAATTCCTCATTGCCAAGGTTTTTGCCTTCGATCAGCAAGTGTGATCCCGGCACCGTGCGTAGCACTTCGCCCCACAGGGTCAATACCTCGTCGGTGAGTTTTCCCAGGTTGTTGCACGATCCAAAAGTGATATGGCCTGCGGCCAGCGCCGGAGTGGTGCGAACCGCATAAGCAGGCTGATAGCGCCATAGCGGGTTGCGCAGCAGCGGGCGGTAGCAGCAAAAAAAAGTTGGTAGGCGGTAGAGCTGTTCTGAATATTGGTCCTGCGCGTCAACGGGGTCGGTGATCTCGTCGGTGAACCGGTAGTCCATGGCAGTCAGCCCCGTGGTGGCCGGATAGCCCAGCCAGGACACCTGGATCGGCGCAGGCTTGCTGGCCAGGGCCAGCAGAGCATTGTGGCCCGTGTGGCCTGCCAGGTCGATCACGATGTCGATGTCCTGTGCGCGGATGGCCGCCGCCTGTTGGGCGGGCGTGCACTGAGTAAGGTGGATGAAGTGATCGACATGCCGTTGTACGCGCTCGGTCACGGCATCGCCACGCGGGTACAGGAAGAAGGCGAACACTTCGAATTGCCTGCGATCGAGCTGGGCTAGCAGGCCTTCGACAAAATACATGACCGCGTGGTCGAGCAGATCGGGGGAGACGAATCCGATTTTGAGGCGCCTCCAGGGTGCGCGGTCACGCTCTGCAAAGCGGGGCCAGTGCGACCGCTGCGGTGTCTCGGACACGGTGGCAAATTGGCGGGCCGTCTGGTGCAGGTCGCTGGCGTCGCGCTGCGGATCGGCCAGCATGAACAGCAG
>JAUYGP010000526.1 GCA_030690515.1 Giesbergeria sp. | reverse complement strand
CGACCCCGCCGCGCGCAGCCGCTGGGAGGCGCTGACTTGCTACCCCGGCCTGCACGCATTGGTGCTGCACCGCCGTGCCCATTGGTGCTGGAACCACGGGTTCAAATGGCTGGGGCGCTTCATCTCGCACCTCTCGCGCTGGCTGACTGGCATTGAAATTCACCCCGGTGCAAAAATTGGCGAGCGGGTGTTTTTCGACCATGCGATGGGCGTGGTGGTGGGCGAGACGGCGGAGATTGGCGATGGCTGCACCATCTACCAGGGCGTCACGCTGGGCGGCACTTCGCTCTACAAAGGCAGCAAGCGCCACCCCACACTGGGCCGCGACGTGGTGGTCAGCGCTGGCGCCAAAGTGCTGGGCGGCTTCGAGATTGGTGATGGTGCCAAGATTGGCAGCAACGCCGTGGTCATCAAACCCGTACCGGCCGGTGCCACGGCAGTGGGTATTCCTGCGCGCATCATCCCGTCTAAAGAAGGCCAGAGCCCCGACGTGACCGAGCCGCAGTCGCGCAAGTTCACGGCCTACGGCATCACCCAGGAAGACGATCCGCTCTCCCAGGCGATGCGTGGGCTGATCGACAACGCTTCGTCGCAAGAGCACCAGATTGCTCTGCTGTGGCAGGCCATCGAAAAGCTGTCGTCGGGCCCCCAGCAAACCCGCGACTGTGTGCCGCGTGACGCAGCGCTGCAAGAGCACTTCGAGGCAGGAAAGCTGAACGACCTCGTGGGCGAGTGAGTAAGTGATACCGCCTCTGGTATATCTTGGAGAAGTTCGACTGGAAGCGTTTAGCGGTTAAGAAATCGGCTGTAGAGTGTCCGTGTTTCTGGCTCGAAGAAGCGTCCAGCTGTCAATGCCGACAGTTCCGAAGTTTCCTGCCAGCCGAAAAAAATGATCGCGTCATATGCATCGGACAGTTGCAACTCCGTCTGCATGTACTCCCGGAACACCTGCTTGTCCCATGAGGGAGCGCGAAATGCTTGTGCGATGTACCAAGTCTCGACCGTGGGCTGTGCATGCTTTGCAAGCATCGGAAAAGTGCGCGACCATTCATGTAGAGCAGGAATAGTCGCTTTGTCGCCCAGCCAGTACGACGTGGTACCCACCCAATCCACCAGCGCAATTGCGGACTGGATGAATGGCATGACCTTGGGATTGTTCAGGGTGGCATGTGGGCTGAAAGAAATCCCCAGTCTGGCTTGTGGTAACCGTTGGCGTACCAGTGCAATACCGCGCTTTAGATCGTCTAGTTGGGCTTGGTACTCCACCGGGTCATCCTGTACCAGTGCCGCCCCGAGGTACATCTCATCGATCAAGTAAAGACGAACCCCAGGAAGCAGCACATCGTTGTTTTGCGCAATGTACTCATCGAGGCGCGCTTCGGCATTGCTGACAAGCCGGACTGCACCGCGATCGAGGATCGGAAACATGAAAAGAAAATCCAGAACATTGGCCTTGCCTATTTTTTGCAAGTAGCGGGAGGTTTCCAGTGAGCCGGAATAACCAACGTTCGATCGAATCTCTGCATCAATCACATGATGAATTGGGCCAAAAATTTCGCCCTCCAATCGTTTGGCTGGTGTCGGGTTGTCCGACCCGCCTCCGCATGCCGCCAGGCTGACCGCCAGGATCAGGAGAGACACTATTCTTTTTAGCATGTTAGATGCAGCTACTAGAGCGCTTTTGTCGTTGGAATGTGGCGATCTTAGATGGCTTCTATGGACGTTTCTGTCATGCCTGTGGCAGGCCATCGAAAAGCTGTCGTCGGGCCCCCAGCAAACCCGCGACTGTGTGCCGCGTGACGCAGCGCTGCAAGAGCACTTCGAGGCAGGAAAGCTGAACGACCTCGTGGGCGAGTAATTGCTCCTGAAAAGAGAGCTGCTTGCGCTTTGCCCTATTGGGTTATAGATAGAAAAATATCTGAAACCCAATAAATTCAAGCGCTACGCGCTATCAATTAATTACTACTTGGCGATGGGGTACGCACCCGTTACAGCAGCGTGGCCAGGTGGGGCGCCAGCGTTTCCAGGTTGACAAACGTCAGTTCGTACATGGCCGTCAGGCCTGCCGCCTGTTCCTGCGTGAGGTCGGCGGCGCAGATCACAAAGTGGTGGCGGTCTAGTCCCAAGCGCTTGCGCAGGCGCAGGTATTTGTCGATGTCACGGCGAAACTCACCCGATTTGCATTCGATGCAGATCGGGGGTTGGCCTGCAGGCAGGCACACCACGTCCAGTTCATGCAGGTCTTCGTTGGGGAACACCACCTTCACCCCACGGGCGCAGGAAAAATTTTTGTCGCGTTGCTGGGCCAGCTCGATCAGGGTGATGAAGGCATACCACTCCAGCCAGCCACCATCGAAAAACTGGCGTACGGCGGGCGCAGTTTGTAGTGTGAGCCGCACGATTTTCTCGGGCTTCTGGTAGTGGTAGCGGGCAAAAAAGGTGTGGCTGTAGAGCTGGCGACACAGGGTGTTGATGGCCTGCGCATCCTTTTGGGACAGGCTGGCGAGTTCCAGGTTGACCCAGCTATGGCTTTTGCGATAGGCGAAGCACACGCGGTCCATCAGTTCCGAAAACAGGGTGTAACCCGTGCCCACCATGCGCGCAGCGTCGTCAAAGAAACCGCTGGTATCGACCTGGGCAAAGTCAAACTGCGCGTCGATGTTGCGCGCTGCAAACCACGCCTGCAAGGGCGCATGCTGCTCTGGCGTGGCCAGCAGGCTGGTGTTGTGCAGGTTGACGTCTTGCAGGGGTGAGGCTTGCGCCGCGGGGCTCTCAGGCGCCTGCGTGGCCTGCGGCGTTGCGTTGGAATCCGTCATGCCTTCGGGCGGTGTGTCAGGCTGCTGCAGCGCCTTGATTTCGCGCATGGCCGAGAAATAGCGTTCGACCAGTTTCTCAACATAAAAGACCGTGCCAAACACCGTCGTGGTCGTGCCGCAGCGGGCGCAAGGCATCTGGGTGCCAATAGGAGCGGTGGCTTCTTCGGACACGAAGCCACATTGGTTGCAGCGGTAAATTGGCATGGTGCGGGCGACGAAGAAAAAAGGGAAATATTCAGGCGGCCATGGGGCGCACCGCGCTTTTGGGCCGGAATGCCTTGCAGACGGCGTCGTGCGTTTCCAGGTAGGGCCCGCCAATCAGGTCGATGCAGTAGGGCACAGCCGCAAAAATGCCGGGCACGAGCTGCTGGCCGTCCGCGTCCTTCAGGCCCTCCAGCGTTTCGGCAATGGCCTTGGGCTGGCCGGGCAGGTTGATGATGAGGCTCTGGCCCCGCACCACCGCCACCTGGCGCGAGAGGATGGCCGTGGGCACAAAGCGCAGGCTGATCTGGCGCATTTGCTCGCCAAAGCCCGGCATTTCCTTGTGCGCCACGGCCAGCGTGGCCTCGGGGGTTACGTCGCGCAGCGCGGGGCCCGTGCCGCCGGTGGTCAGCACCAGGCTGCAGCCCGCCTCTACCAGCTCAATCAGTGTGGCGCTGATGCGATCCTGTTCGTCGGCAATCAGCCGGGGTTCAAACGTGAGCGGGTTTTTGAGAGCGCGCGCCAGCCAGTCTTGCAGCGCGGGCAAGCCCTTGTCTTCGTACACGCCGCTGCTGGCACGGTCGCTCACGGAGACGATGCCGATCTTGACGGGGTCGCAGGCCAGTGCTTTATTCGTCATCGGAGTCCTCATCGTCGGCGGTGTCGGGCTCCT
>JAUYGP010000489.1 GCA_030690515.1 Giesbergeria sp. | reverse complement strand
GCAAGGCGAGACGACGCGGCGGGCTCCTGCCCGCAAGGAGGAACAACGCCGCATGGCGCCCTGAGCGCGGTGCTGGCGGGTACATAGCGCTCTCACCCATCAGGTGAACACCATCGAAGCCATCAACGATAACTTTCATGCGGCCCAGCAAGAGATACAAAGCGGTCAACTGCCGTTTCTAGGGTAACCCAACTCAGACCCGCCGGCGAAAAACCAGCCGGTCAGGGCTGGAGGCGCCGGAGTCGTAGGCGTAGCCCCCGGCGGTGAAGTCTTCAAGCTGGCGGGGTGTGGTGGCGCGCTGCGCAATAGCGTGGCGCGCCATCAGGCCCCGGGCACGCTTGGCGTGGAAGCTGATGATTTTCCAGGTGCCATTTTTCCAGTCCTCGAACACGCATTCGACCACTCGGGCGCGCAGTTGCTTGCGATCCACCGACTTGAAATATTCCTGCGATGCCAGGTTGAGCACCACGGGACTGTCCTCGTCTTGCTGGCAGGTGTTGAGATGCTGCGCAATGCGCGGCCCCCAGAACTGGTAGAGCGTCTGGCCCACCGGGGTGGCCAGGCGCGTGCCCATTTCCAGCCGGTAGGGCTGCATCCAGTCGAGCGGGCGCAGCACGCCATACAGGCCACTGAGAATGGCCAGGTGCTGCTGCGCCCAGGCCAGGTCGTCTGCGGCCAGGGTGCGCGCGTCCAGCCCGTCGTACACATCGCCATTGAAGGCCAGCAGCGCCTGGCGTGCATTGCGGGCGCTGAACCGGCTCGACCACGTCGCATAACGCGCCACGTTCAGCGCGGCCAGGGGGTCGCTGATCTTCATCAGCGAGGCAATGTCCTGCGGGGACTTCTGGCGCAGGATGTCGATGAGCTGCTGGGACTGCGGGACGAACTGCGGCAGCGTGTGTGGCAGGTCGGCAGGGACAGGTGTGTCGTAGTCGAGCGATTTGGCGGGGGACAGCAGAATCAACATGGTGTGCGGGTCTCCAAAAAACCACTGGCCCCAAACGGGGCCAGTGGTCAGTCCATCGACACAGGTGCCGCAGGGGCGCCTGCTTAGGGTACTCAGGCGGTCGGCGGCTGCTCGAAGGGCAGCTGCATGTCGCGCAGGTCGCGGCGGGTTTCCACCAGCACCAGTGGGCCGTCGTCCAGCGCCACGGCCGGTGGGCGCACGCGAGGTGCGGGGATTGCGCGCGGCTCGGCGGCAATGGCTGCCTGGATGGCGGCCACCTTGTCCGAGTTCGACTGCACCCACTGCAGGCCGGAGTCTTGGGCGACTTGCTGCATTTCATCAACCGGCAGCACGAAGGCTGTTACGGCAGGCAGTGCGCCGTTGGTGGCGGCTGCGGGTGCTGCGACCGGTGCCGCTGGGGCCACGGGTGCAGGCGCAGGTGCTGCCACCACAGGCGCAGCCACTACGGGTGCCGGTGCTGCAACTGGTGCAGGGGCTGCAACTGGTGCAGGGGCTGCTACAGGGGCTGCAGCCGCTGGTGCGGGCGCTGGTGCTACCGGCAGCACGGGTTGGGCAGCCGGGGCTACTGGTGCTACTGGTGCTGC
>JAUYGP010000480.1 GCA_030690515.1 Giesbergeria sp. | reverse complement strand
TTGCTGCTGCGCGGCGCGCAGTCTGACTTGCTGTCGCCTGCGACGGCGCAGGCCATGGGCCAGCGTGGGCCCCAGGCCCGGCTGGTGGAGTTTGCGGGCGTAGGCCACGCTCCCACACTGGTGGCGCAGGATCAGGTCGATGCCGTGGCATCGTTTCTTCTGGACCCGTACGACAAGAGCGCTGCATGAAAAACCATTCTGCGCGACCGGTGGCAGAAAACCCCGAAGCGCACGGCACCGCAGCGGTGCCTGAACTGATCGCAGCCACGGCCCACACCTTGCCAGAGCAGGTGGATGCGCTGGTGCGTGCACGTAATTTTGCCGAGCCCCTGATCGCTGGTGAACAGTTGGACACCGGCGAGAACGCCCTGGACCACGCCGATGCGGTGGCCGCGATCCTCAAGACCATTGGCGGCTCGGAGGCCATGCAGGCGTCCAGCTACCTGGTGCACGCCTGCACGCACCTGAGCAAACCGCGGGAGGTGATTGCCAAGGCCTTCGGTGAAAACTTTGCCACCTTGGCGGTAGAAACCACGCAGCTGATGCGCGTGCAGCAGCAGGCCCGCGTGGCGCAGGCCTCGGGGCAACTGGTGGACGATCCCGTGGTTCAGACGGAAAACGTGCGCAAGATGCTGCTGGCGTTCTCTCGTGACCTGCGCGTGGTGATGCTGCGGCTGGCGTCGCGCCTGCAAACACTGCGCTACTACGCAGCGAGCAAGCAGCCGGTATCGCCCGGCATTGCCCGCGAGGCGTTGCACGTGTTTGCGCCGCTGGCCAACCGCCTGGGTATCTGGCAAATCAAATGGGAAATGGAGGACTTGGCCTTTCGCTTCCTGGAGCCCGAGACCTACCGGGAGATCGCTGGGCTGCTCGATGAAAAGCGCGGCGAGCGCGAAGTGAACATGGCGCAACTGCGCGAGCGCGTTGAATCGCAGTTGCGTGCCCACAGCATCAGCGCCACGGTGACCGGGCGGCCCAAGCACATCTACAGCATCGTCAAGAAGATGCGCGGCAAGTCGCTCAACTTCGATCAGGTGCTGGACATCCGTGCGCTGCGTGTCATCGTTCCCAACGTCAAGGACTGCTATGCCGCACTGAGTTGGGTGCACTCCGAGTTCACGCCTTTGGTGGAAGAGTTTGACGACTACATCGCCAAGCCCAAGCCCAATGGGTACCAGTCGCTGCACACCATCGTGCGCGACGACAGCGGCAAGGCCACTGAGATCCAGATCCGTACCCAGGCCATGCACGACCATGCCGAGCATGGCGTGGCCGCACACTGGGCCTACAAGGAAGCGGGCAACAAGGGTTATGCAGGGGTGTCGGCCAGTGGCGACTACGACTCCAAGATTGCCGTGCTGCGCCAACTGCTGGCCTGGGAGCGCGATCTGGCCGGGGCCCCGCAGCACGCCAGCCTGTTTGACGACCGTATTTACGTGCTGACGCCCAATGCCGCCATCGTGGAGCTGCCACAGGGTGCCACGCCCGTGGACTTTGCCTATACCGTGCACACCAACGTAGGCCACCGCTGCCGGGGTGCACGGGTCGATGGAGCGATGGTGCCGCTCAACACGCCTTTGCAGAATGGCCAGACGGTGGCGGTCACGACCGCCAAGGAAGGAGGCCCCTCGCGCGACTGGCTTAACGCCGACCTGGGCTACCTCACCAGCCACCGGGCGCGCGCCAAGGTGCGTGCGTGGTTCAATGCGTTGGCCCAGCACGAAACCGTGGCACGCGGACGTGAATCCGTCGAAAAATTGCTGCAGCGCGAAGGCAAAACCGCCATGCGGCTGGAAGACCTGGCCAGCCAGTTGGGTTTCAAGTCGGCCGATGCGCTGTTTGAAGTGGTGGGCAAGGACGAGTTCTCGTTGCGCAACATTGAAACCCTGCTGCGCCCCCCCGAGCCCGTTTTGCAGCCTGACGACTACCTGTTGCTGAAGAAACCGCGCAACAACGATAAAGCCTCCAAGGGTGGTGTTCTGGTGGTGGGGGTCGAGTCGCTGATGACGCAGTTGGCCAAGTGCTGCAAACCGGCGCCGCCCGACGAAATACGGGGTTTTGTCACGCGCGGCAAGGGTGTCAGCATCCACCGCGCCGATTGCAGCAACTTCCGTGAGATGGAGGTGCGCAATGCTGAGCGCGTGATCGAGGTGGAATGGGGAACGCCCAAGGCAGCGGCCACGGCCTCGGTGTACCCGGTGGACGTGGCTATCGACGCAGCCGACCGACAGGGCCTGCTGCGTGACATTTCGGAAGTGTTTGCCAAGGAGAAGATGAACGTGATCGGCGTGCAGACCCAGTCGGTCAAGGGCACGGCATGGATGACCTTTACCGTCGAGGTGGCTGACTCGGGGCGCCTGAACAAGGTGCTGGGCGTTGTGGCCAATGTCTCGGGGGTGCGCTCTGCACGGAGACGGTGAACACGGCGGGAGCGATTTTTCAGAATTCGAGCCTAGAGCCTCCTTTTTTTACTGCTATAATCGCTCTCTCGAATACACAGGCGCGTAGCTCAGCTG
>JAUYGP010000472.1 GCA_030690515.1 Giesbergeria sp. | reverse complement strand
TAACACGATTCAGAGGCATCTTTCTGCATGGCGTGAGGCCCGTCCGGCCGTTGGTTCGACCGTGTTGGAACTGCCTTCAGCGTTGTCGGCTGCCATTGCTGCAGAAATCAGCCGTGCTGCCGCGCAGGCGCGCAGTGAAATCGAGGGGCAATTGGCCCAGGCTCAGTTGGAGGCGGCTGATCTGGCCATGGCTGGCGAAGCCTTGGAGGCGGAACGTGATGCATGCATCGGCCAGATGGCGGGACTGACCACGGAACGGGACACATTGGCAGGGAAGGCTGCGCAGCAAGCGGCAGACCTGGCTGAACTTTCAGCCCGTCTCGAACGCGAGCAACAGACTGCAGAAGCTGCTCGTGTCGAGCTCAGTACCGCCAGGCTCAAGCTTGAAGGGCTGGCAGAGCGTCTTGCTGAACAAACGGCGGATCTGGACCGGCTTCGTGTTGCACTGGAGAGCGAGCGCAAAGGGCGCGTTGTCGCCGAGCAGGAGGCCGCGGTTCTGGCTGCACGCCTAGAGGCGGCAGAAATCCTGACTGCACGTGCGGAGGCGAAAGCGGAATCCAGCGAACGGCTGGCTGGTGAAGCTGTGCAGGAGTTGCGCCAGGTCAGGGCTGACAGGGAGGAGGCGCGTGCTGCATCAGCGCAGGCCAGGGAGCTGGCTGCACGGCTGTCGGGACAGGTGGATATGCTGCAGGCCGAAAGCAAACGCCGAGACGCCACCGAAGCAGCGTTGAGTGCCGAGGTTGAGCGTTTGCGCGCATTGCTTGGTGCTCCCCGGACGGGCGACACCAAGGACTGAATCAGTTCTTTGCGTTTGGGCTGTGGGTGACCGTTTCAGTGGGGTCTTCAAACGAACCATCTGAAGGTCGTCCGACTTTCATCGTGGCGCGATATTGACTCTGACCCTGATGGAGTCCCCTGCAGGGGGCCTGTTGCTGTATTCGGTGAACGTGTGGCCTGCGTATTCATAGGTCACCGAGTACCCGGTGACGCGGCGCTGCCCGGCGTGACTGTAGCCATTGGGGGTCTGGTAGCAATGCTGCTGCTGGGTTTGTCTTGTGTCGCTTCCTTCAATGTAGTGGCCTGCCATGGCTCCTGTGGCCGCTCCTACTGCGGCACCTGCAATCCGCCCGTTTCCTTTTCCGACCTGGCTTCCGATCAACCCGCCTGCGATGGCGCCAATGGCTGTTCCTGCCCCGTAGTTGTTGGATTGGACTTGCTGGCCTGGCTCGCATGCGGTTCGTGTTCCGGAGGCAGGGGTGCTCCCGCTGTATCGCTCCAGGACGTTGATCACTCTTGCGTAGTCATCGAAGCTGGCAGCTTGTGCTCCGGTTGCGCAGGCGATGGCAAGGCTCTATGCCGATTTGTGTGGAACTTGACAATCGATACCAAATGTAGCGGGGTGCCTCTGAGTACCAGAACTGACTTTGGAAGAGGTCATAGGAAACATCATCGTGATGAAAGTAGCAGTCAAGTCTTTTCCCATGGTCTGCCATGATGTGACCGCATCAAGGCCAAGCCCTGCGGGTGGACTACGTCCAGCCTTGACCCGGTCAAATCAAGGCGGCGAGCCCTACACCAGCTGCCCCAGTTTTGCAACTTCCACGCGAAACGATGAAGGCCCGTCTTCGAACTTCTTCAGGGTGTTGCTATTAGTCGTCAGCATAGTACCAACCGTCCTCCTCGGACCGGGCCCAGTCCTCTGCTGTTTCACGAAGTTCCGAGCCAAGACCTTTGTCGCCGTAATCCGCGACTCCGTTGTGGGGGTATTTCCGGTCGAACTCCTCCATCGCTAAGTCATTCAGGCGCTCTTCCGCAGCCATGGCTTTTATCTCTTCGTTTTCGGCCCGTATCTCCTGATGGGACCTAGCAGGCACGAAGATGTCGTACCCCCGCCCGTTTGGGACGTAGACCACAACAATGTTGTAGTGTTGAGCGTAACGAAACGCCTTTTCGCGAACCCCATAGGGGTGTGGGTAGTTTTCGAGGAAACAGAACCCTCGTGGCTCCAGATGTTCGGCCACTACTACCCCTAGAAGTCGTAGCCTTCTTGCCAGTCTTCATGCTCGATGAACGCATTCATGACGTCATCCTTCACGCCCGAGTAGTTCATCGCCGAACCTGTGCTGTCGTGCTCCCGGTTTTCTGAGTCGGGCCCACCGTACTTGGTGTGGTTGGACAGATACGGCCTGTCCACATCCCGCAGAGGTACTGTGGGGTCTTCACTAGGCGGCGTAAGAGACCTGATGTTCTTAGGCGCCGTGTTCGACCCGACCATCGTATAGACCACATCGCAGCCCACTAAGGTCGCGGCTGCCGCTT
>JAUYGP010000453.1 GCA_030690515.1 Giesbergeria sp. | reverse complement strand
ACAGCCTTGCAAGGGCATGCAAGTGCTTGATTCATATGACTCCGGCAAACCGCATGGGGCGATACATGCGATCAAAGTGTCGACCTCGGGAGTCCTTCAACTCCTTGCTGGCCTGCTCCCTGTCATTGCCCGCCGCTGCATTGGCGTAGACCGCGCGCAGCGCCATCTTCAGGCGCCACGCCCGCGCACTCTTGAGCGTGGAGCGCTGCAGCCAGTGCATCGCGTTGGTCTGCCTGGCACTCCAGTCCCCGGGGTTGCGGCGCATGCCCCAGGTCGAACTCTTGAGCAACTTGCGATCGTTGTCGCCCAAGGCCTCCTTGACCGCCTGGGGCTGGGTGCTCCTCTCCTGGCGACGCACGCCATCCATTGCCTCGTTGGCCATGGCGATCACATGGAAGCGGTCGTAGCTGATCTGGGCATTGGGAAGCGCCAGTGCTACGCCCTTGACATAGGCCGCACTCACGTCCTGGCAGACATGTTCGATCTGGGCTGGATCCCCGCCGTGCACTTTGAGATCGGCAGCGAAATCCACCACGGCTTGGTGGTCGCGTCCCTCACAGGCAAACAGCAGCCTCTTGGCCTTGAGGTCGTGTACTACGGTGATGTAGTTCTGTCCCTTGCGCAGGCTGGTCTCGTCAATGCCAATGATGCTCACATCCGACATGTCGTCTTGCGCCCGAGCAAGATGGACGTAGTGCTCAATGCGCCGCCACAGTTGTTTGTCCGAGCAGCGCAGCAGTGCGGCCGCCTGGCGCACCGGCAGCGTCTAGCACAGCGACAAGGCCAGGGCTTCGAACGGTGCGGTAAAGCCGCTGCCTTCGCGTGCCCAGGGCACGTCCATCTGCGTCGTCTTGCCGCAGGCCGTGCAGGCAATGCGTGGCACATCGGCGTGCAGCCAGGCCTCGTATTGAAAGAAGTCCAGGTGTCGCCATTGGCGCTTGAGCCGGTCATGCACGCCTTGCCCTGCTGCCTGGCAATGGGGGCAAGGCAGGCGAGTGGCCTCGCAGGTGAGTTCGAAGTCGATGCGCCGACGTGCGGTGTCGAGTTCAACTTTCTCAACACTCCACGGCGCCTGCAAGCCCAGCGCGCTGGTGAACAGCGCTTCAATGCCCACACCCATCTTGCAATCCTCCTCAGCTGCAAAGAACACGGCCCCGTGGATTTGTGGACAACTCGGAGTACCGAGTTGCCCACAAGCCCCACCGGGCTCCACTACGATGGATTCTCTCAGTCAAATTCCACACGGAATGACGAAGGGCCCTTTGGCCAGTCTGCTGGTTCTGTGGCACGCAAGATCAACTAGGGCCAATATGGCGAAGCAGAACGGTTTATTGGCTCAGTATCGCACTTCTCTGATATTTCGATGGAAGTGACGACCCTTCTCAGTGCCGCCAAACGCCAATTCTGAACGGCCGGTGCAGGGGCAGTGTTTGCCCCCGCAGGGTGTGAAATTCCTGCGGACTTGAAACAGGCAAGGCCTGGGCAAGAGTACTGCAGGCCTTGGGATCGGTACGGGCAGGGCCCCAGCCGTTCAGGCAAACACCCCCGCCGTCTCCTGCATGCGGCTGGACACTTCACCCAGGTGGTGCAAGGTATCGCCAAACGTCATTTCCATCTGCGTGAGCTTCTTGAAGTAGTGGCTGCCGATGTACTCGTCGGTCACGCCAATGCCGCCGTGCAGTTGCACCATCTGCTGGCCCACGTAGCGCATGGATTGGCCCAGCTGCACCTTGGTGCGTGCCATGGCGGTGCGCCGTTCGGCGGCGGGAGCGGCGAGTTTGAGGCTGGCGTAGTAGCTCATGGAGCGGGCCAGTTCCAGCTGCATCTTCATGTCGGCGACGCGGTGTCGCAGCGCCTGGAAGCTGGCGATGGTGACGCCGAACTGCTTGCGCTGGTTCATGTAGTCCACGGTCAGGGCCACGGCCTTGTCCATCACGCCCACGGCTTCGGCGCACAGGGCGGCAATGCCGGTGTCCACGGCCAGTTCCAGCGCGGCCAGGCCGTCTTTGGTGACGAGGGTGGCAGGTGTGTTGGTGAACTGCACTTCGGCGGCGCGGCTGCCGTCCTGCGTGACGTAGCCTTGCGTGCTCACGCCGCTGGCCGAACGCTCGACCAGGAAGAGGGCGATGTGGCCGTCCAGTTGTGCAGGCACCAGAAAGGCGTCAGCCTGGTCACCTGCAGGAACTATGCTTTTGATAGCTGTTACCGCATATCCTGATTGCGCTGGAGCCGATTTTGCCTCACATTTTCCGAGTGCGTAGCGGGCCTTGCGCTCTTGCTGCGCCAGCACCACCAGCGCTTGCCCGCTGGCAATGCGCGGCAGCCAGGCGGCCTGCACATCGGCCGGTGCGCCATGCGAAAGCACGCTGCTTGCGATGAAGGCGTGCGCGAGGGGCTCGAGCACCATGCCGCGGCCGAGTTCTTCCATCACCACCATGGCGTCGATGGCGCCCTGGCCCAGGCCGTCGTGCGCTTCGGGCACGGTCAGCGCGGTCAAGCCCAGTTCGGCCAGTTCGCCGTACGCCGCACGCTCAAAGCCGCCAGCGGCGACGATGCTGCGGCGGCGCTCAAAGGTGTAGCCCTTGTCGACCCAGCGGCGCACGGCGTCGCGCAGGGATTGCTGGTCGTCAGAAAAATCAAAGTCCATGTTCTTTACTCCTGATGCTGACTTGCTGTGGCGCCTGGGCGCCGTTCACATTCAGCGAAGCTCTTGCTGGAACCCCCTCCCGGAGGGGGCACGGGGGAGCAGTCCTGACGTGCACCGCGCGGACTGCCCGAGGCTTTAGCCGAGGACCGTCTGCGCCACGATGTTGCGCTGCACTTCATTGCTGCCACCATAAATGGTGGTCTTGCGCAGGTTGAAGTACGTGGATGCCAGCGGGGCGTTGGCGGCTTCGCCGCCGGGAAAGTTGCCCTGCCAGCCAGCCTCCATGGCTTCCTCGATGAAGGGCAGGGCAAAGGGCCCGGCGGCCAGCATCATCAGCTCGCTGTAGCGCTGCTGGATTTCGCTGCCCTTGATCTTGAGCAGGCCCGCGATGTCGAGCGAGTTCTTGCCGGACTTTTCAGCAGACAACACCCGCAACACCAGCATTTCCAGCGCCACGATATCGACTTCGAGCAGGGCGATCTGGTCACGCAGGCGCTGGTCGTCCCACACGCCTTCGCGCTTGGCAATGCGCTTGAGGCGCTCGAGTTCCCGCTTGCTGCGGTTCACGTCCGCAATATTGGTGCGCTCGTGGGAGAGCAGGTGCTTGGCGTAGGTCCAGCCCTTGTTTTCTTCGCCGATGAGGTTCTCGGCCGGCACTTCGACGTTGTCGAAGAACACTTCGTTGACTTCGCATTCGCCGTCGAGCAGCTTGATGGGGCGCACCGTGACGCCAGGCGATTTCATGTCGAGCAACAAAAAGCTAATGCCGGTCTGGGGCTTGCCCTCGGTGCTGGTGCGCACCAGGTTGAACATCCAGTCGCCGTACTGGCCCAAAGTGGTCCAGGTCTTCTGGCCGTTGACGATGTATTTGTCGCCCACGCGCTCGGCGCGGGTTTTGACGCTGGCCAGGTCCGAGCCGGAGCCCGGTTCGCTGTAGCCCTGGCTCCACCACACTTCGCCGCTGGCGATGCCGGGCAGGAAGCGCTTTTGCTGCTCGGCGTTGCCAAAGGCCATGATGACGGGGGCCACCATCACGGGGCCAAACGGGACGATGCGCGGCGCGCCCGCCAGAGCGCACTCTTCTTCAAACAGGTGCTTTTGCACGGCCGTCCAGCCGGGGCCGCCAAATTCCTTGGGCCAGCCAAAGGCCAGCCAGCCCTTTTTGCCGAGAATTTTTGCCCAGTTCTGCATGTCGTCCCGCGTCAGGCGCAGGGCGTTGTGCACCTTGTGGGCAATTTCCGGGGGCAGATGGCTGCCAACCCAGGCGCGAACTTCTTCGCGGAAGGCTTGTTCTTCAGGGGTGAATGCGAGATCCATGCGGTGCGTCTCCTAGTGAGGTTGTATTTGTAGCACGGTCGTTCGTTTTTGATCTGTCCAAATGGAGACATCTGCGCAGAGATGCCTCTCTTATTCCGCAGCTGCTTCGGGCGGTAAGCCCAGCTCGGTGCACAGGCGCTGCACGGTGGCGCGCAAGACGGCCACGTCGGCCTCCAGCGTGTCCACGCGCGCCTGCAGGCCGGGGGAGTTGCCTTCGGTGCCGCTGCCAAAGCTGCTGGCGTCCACGGGGCCGCACAGCAGGTGCGCCCAGCGCGGCTCGCGGGCGCCTGGTGCGCGGGGCAGCAGCACGACGAGCGCCCCGCCTTTCTCTGCACTGCGTTCCTGTAGTTCATCGAGGAAGGCCTCGACCGACGAAATGTCGGCAAAGCGATACCAGCGTTCAGCGTTGATGCGCAACTCGCCTGCCGTCTGCGGGCCGCGCAGCATCAGCAGGCCCAGCAGAACGGCCGATTGCTCGGGCACGCCCACGCCGCGCTGGAAGTTGTGTTCGTAGCGCGTGGTGCGGCTTCCGCTGGTTTCAAACACCAGCGACAGCAGCTTGAGCGCATCGAGGGCCTCCTGCACCTGAGCGTCGCCCAGATTCATCACGGGGTCGCGGGTGGTTTTCTGGTTGCAGCCAGTGGCCACCGCGTTCAGCGAGAGCGGGTAGCTGTCGGGTACGGTGCGGGCTTTTTCCATCAGGGTGGCCAGCACGCGGGCTTCGATGGCGGTCAGGGGGCGGGAGGTGGGGTCAAAGGGCATGGTGGAGATAATGACGGCAAATGAAGAACATCGTGATTTTGATCTCCGGCGGCGGTTCCAATATGGCTGCCATCGTGAAAACTGCGCAGCAAGAAAATTGGGCGCAGCGCCACGGGGCTCGCGTAGCGGCGGTGCTGAGCAACAAGGCCGATGCCCAAGGGCTGGTACTGGCCCGCGCACAGGGCATTGCCACCGAGGTGTTGGACCACAAGCCGTTTGAGAACCGCGAGGCCTTTGATGCCGCCCTGGCCGCGGCGATCGACCGCTACGAGCCCGCATTGGTGGTGCTGGCCGGTTTCATGCGCATTCTCTCGCCTGGCTTTGTGGCGCACTACGCGGGTCGCTTGGTCAATATCCACCCATCGCTCTTGCCAGCCTTCACCGGTCTGCACACCCACCAGCGCGCCATTGACGCGGGCTGCAAGTTTGCCGGTTGTACCGTGCACCAGGTCACGGCAGAACTGGACTTGGGCCCCATCGTGGACCAGGCCGTGGTGCCGGTGTTGCCCGGCGATACGGCCGACACCCTGGCGGCGCGGGTGCTGACGCAGGAGCATGTGATTTACCCGCGTGCCGTGCGTGCGCTGCTGCAGATGCAGTAGGAAATGAACGTGTTTTTATGAAAAAGATAGCTGCAAGCGCTTGCTGCCATTGCCTTTGATAGCGTTTTGACTGAAAAATGGCCCCGACACGCGCGGCTCGTCCACTGACGGGCGAAATTCGCACCACGCGGCCAGAACCCCTGCAGTCCGCCCGCCGCCCGTGCGCTGGGGCGGCGGGCGCCTTCATCTG
>JAUYGP010000436.1 GCA_030690515.1 Giesbergeria sp. | reverse complement strand
GAGCGGGTTCGAGCTGCCGCCCGAGGTGCTGCCCGAAGAGCTGCCGCCGCCGAGGATGTTCGACACCAGGCCGCCGACCAGGTTGCCCAGCACCACGGGGATTTCGTTCCAGAGGAAGTAGTCGAGGATGGAGAAGTTGCCGCCCATCATCAGGCCCGAGGGGAACAGGAACATGTTCACCACCGAGTGCTCGAAGGTCATGGCAAAAAACACCATCACCGGCATCCACATGGCAATGACTTTGCCGCTGACGGTGGTGGAAATCATGGCCCCCACCACGCCGGTGGAGACCATCCAGTTGCACAGCATGCCCCGGATGAAGATGGTGATCCAGCCCATCAAGCCGTGTTGCGCATAGCCCAGGGTGCGCGCCTCGCCGATGTGGCCGATCTTGGTGCCCACCTCATTGGGCGGCACCGAAAAACCGTAGGTGAAGATGAAGGCCATCATGAAGGCCACGGTCAGCGCCCCCAGAAAATTGCCGACAAAAACCAGCCCCCAGTTGCGCAGGATGCCCTGGATGGTGACGCCGGGGCGCTTGTCGAGCCAGGCCAGCGGGGTGAGCACGAACACGCCGGTCAGCAAATCGAAGCCCAGCAGGTAGAGCATGCAAAACCCCACGGGGAACAGGATGGCGCCCACCAGCGCTGAGCCTGTCATGACGGTGGCCGATACGGCAAACACGGCTGCAAGCGACAAGATGGCGCCCGCCATATAGGCGCGAATCAGGGTGTCGCGGGTGGACATGTAGACCTTGGATTCACCGGCATCCACCATCTTGGTGACGAATTCGGAAGGGACGAGGTAGGCCATGGTGTTCTTTCTTGTGTGATCGGGGTCGAAGCGCGCGGTTAGGCTGTGGCGGCGCTGCGCTGGCAGGGCCCGGCGAGAGGGCGCGTCTCGGTGGTGGCGTGGTGTGCCAGTTCATCGGCATCCAGGAACACCTGGCCGTCCTCCACCTTGACCTGGAACTTCGGCGTGCAGCCCTCGTCGGGCGCGGCGGCCTGGCCGTCGCACAGGCCGAGGGTCCAGTTGTGCAGCGGGCAGGCCACGCTGATCCCGAACACGATGCCCTGCGAGAGCGGACCGCCCTTGTGGGGGCAGGGGTCGAGCAGGGCGAAGACTTCATCGGACTCTGTGCTGAACACCGCCACCTCCACGCCCTGTGCGCGCTGG
>JAUYGP010000435.1 GCA_030690515.1 Giesbergeria sp. | reverse complement strand
CTGGCCACGCCCACATGGCTGCGCATACCGATGCCGACGATGCTGATCTTGCAGATCTTGGCGTCGCCAACGACTTCCTGGGCACCCAGCACGGGCAGAACCACTTCCTTGAGCAACTCGACGGTGCGTGCATAGTCATTGCGGTGCACGGTGAAGCTGAAGTCGGTCTTGCCGTCCTTGCTCAAATTCTGGATGATGACATCCACCTCAATATTGGCATCGGCCACGGGGCCCAGGATGCGGTAGGCGATGCCGGGGGTGTCGGGCACGCCGAGCACGGAAATCTTGGCCTCATCGCGGTTGAAGGCGATGCCGGATACGACGGCTTGTTCCATTTTTCCGTCTTCCTCAAAAGTGATCAGCGTGCCGGACTTGGCTTCTTCGTGGATGTCGATGTCCCAGGGCGTAAAACTCGAGAGCACGCGCATGGGCACCTTGTATTTGCCGGCAAATTCAACCGAACGGATCTGCAGCACCTTGCTGCCCAGGCTGGCCATTTCGAGCATTTCTTCGAAGCTTACGGTGGTCAGGCGGCGGGCGGCGGGCGCTACGCGTGGGTCGGTGGTGTAGACACCATCGACATCGGTGTAGATCAGGCATTCCTTGGCCTTCATGGCCGCTGCCACGGCCACGGCCGAGGTATCAGAGCCGCCACGGCCCAACGTGGTGATGTTGCCCTGCTCGTCAATGCCCTGAAAACCCGTGACGATGACGACCTTGCCAGCGTCCAGGTCGGCGCGCACGCGCTTGTCGTCAATGGATTCGATGCGGGCCTTGGTGTGGCTGCTGTCAGTACGAATAGGCACTTGCCAACCAGCGTAGCTCACGGCTTCCATGCCCTCGGCTTGCAGGGCAATAGCCAGCAGGGCTGACGAAACCTGCTCACCCGTAGCGGCCAGCATGTCGAGTTCGCGGTGGTAGGCCTGCAAGGCGCGCTCAGGTGCCAGTTCTTTGGCCAGGGCCAGCAGGCGATTGGTTTCGCCGCTCATGGCGCTGGGCACCACGACCATCTGGTGGCCGGCACGTGCCCACTTGGCCACACGCTTGGCAACATTGCGAATGCGCTCGGGCGAGCCCATCGAGGTGCCGCCGTATTTGTGAACGATCAATGGCATGGGGTAGCTTGGTGACGAAACCGGTTCTTGCGGCGCGGGATGGACAGCGTTTTGGAGCGCCGCCGGTTGTCGTGCTGATGTGGACCAAAACCTAGGGATTGCACCAACGGAGCAAGGCACCTTCGCGCGCCACAAATCCCCGCCCCACCTTGATATGGATGCGGTGCCCGCGTGTGGTGCAGGCGGCGACTTGGGACAGCAACTCATCGAGCTGCGCCGCAGCGGGCGTGGTCTGGTACGCCTGGCGCAGCCAGTGGCGCAGGAGGTTGGCCTGCCGCGCACGGCTCAAGGCCTGCAGTGCGGCAATGCGCGGCGGCAGGCCCACCGATTCAAGATCTTGCTGCGCGATCTCCAGCAACAGTTCACTCGCCTGCGCTGCGTGGCCCGCGCTGCGAGAAAAGGTGTCTCGGTAGGCCGGAAAAGCGGCTTCCAGCACCGGCAGCAGGCGCGCGCGAATGCGGTTACGGGTGAAGCGCTCGTCCTGGTTGCTGGGGTCTTCCACCCACGACTCGCCGCGTGCCTGCAGCCAGGCCCGCAGTTCGGCCCCGGCCACACGCAGCAAGGGGCGGTGCCAATCCAGGCCATGGCGCTGCCAGCAGGCGGGCATGGCCGCCAGTCCAGCCACGCCCGCGCCACGGGAGAGCGCCAGCAACAACGTTTCCACCTGGTCGTCGGCATGCTGCGCCAATGCTATTGATTGAATAGCTGGAATCGCTTGACTGGTAAGCGCTACGCCCTCAAAAGCTTTGTAACGGGCGATACGGGCTGCATCTTCAGGGCTTTGCCCTGGAGCAGGTCGTCCATCAACGCGCTGCACCACCAGTGGCACCTGCAGGCGGGCGCACAGGCCAACGCAATGGCGCTCAAAATCATCGGCGGCACTTTGCAACCCATGGTGCACGTGAATGGCACGCACCTGCCCCGGCCAGCGCTCGGCGCAGGCCAGCAGCAAGGCGGTGGAGTCGGCGCCGCCGCTCAAGCCCACGACCAGCGGCAACGCCGGGCAAAAACAGGCCATGGCTTGCGTGAAACTCTGGGTCACGACGCCATTCCCGGGGCGGCCAAAACGTTGTTCAGTGCAGACATGGGGGCGCATTGTGCGCCAGAGCCATGCCCGACCACGTTACGAGGCGAGGCGAAAGCTCCCCACCACTTCAGTCAACCGCACCGACTGATCCTTGAGGCTTTGGGCCGCGGCGGCACTTTCTTCGACCAGGGCCGCGTTTTGCTGGGTCATCTGGTCAAGCTGACTCACGGCCTGCCCCACCTCGGCAATGCTGGTGCTTTGCTCGCTGGTCGATGCGCTGATCTCGGCCATGATGTCGGTCACCCGCTGCACAGAAGTAACGATGTCGTTCATGGTGGTGCCCGCGTCATTCACCAGCCGCGAGCCATTGGCCACCTCTTGCACCGATGCGCTGATCAGGCCCTTGATCTCTTTGGCGGCCTCTGCACTGCGGCTGGCCAGGCTGCGCACTTCGCTGGCCACCACGGCAAACCCCCGACCCTGCTCACCCGCCCGCGCAGCCTCGACGGCGGCATTGAGCGCCAGGATGTTGGTCTGGAAGGCGATGCCATCAATGACACCGATGATGTCGGAAATCTTGCGCGAGGCGGTGTTGATCTGCTCCATGGTGCTCACCACATCGCCCACCACCTTGCCGCCATGCTGCGCCACGCTGGACGCCTGGGCGACAAGCTGGTTAGCCTGGCGCGCAGCATCGGCGTTCTGGCGCACGGTTTCTGTCAGCTGCTCCATGGAGGCAGAGGTCTGCTGCAGGTTCGACGCGGTCAGTTCGGTGCGGCTGCTCAGGTCCTGGTTACCCGAGGCGATCTCCTCGGCAGCAACGCGCACAGACCCGCTAGCATCGCGGATTTGCATCAGTACAGCCGAGAGCTTGGAGGCAAAACTATTGAAATCGGTGGCGATCTGCGCCAACTCGTCCTCGCCTTGCGCATCGATGCGGCGGGCAAGATCACCCTCACCCGAGCCAATAGCGTGCATGGCATCGCGCACCTGCGTCAGGCGGCGCAATCGCCGCGCCAAAATGGCCGCCAGGACAGCCCCCGCCACGAGCAACACCACAATACCCGTGGCAATGGAGACCTGCAACATGGTGGTGATAGCCGCCAGCGCTTCGGCCTTGTCCAGCGCAATGGCCAGCATCCAAGGGGTGCCCTCCACCGGAGCCACGGCCAGCAGCATGGCGCGGCCCTGCAGATCCATGGCGCTCAACCCGGTGCTGCGCGCCAATTCCGCCAGCGCCGCTGCGGACAATTGTGCCGACAGTTCGGTGGCCGGTTTGAGGGCCAGCTTCACATCCGGGTGGGCGATGATGTTGCCGTCACTCCCCACCAAAAAGGCATAGCTGGATGGCGTGGGTTTGATCGAGGCCACGTTGGCCACCACGGCCGACAGCGACACATCGCCCGCCAGCACGGCCTTGACATCAGTGCCTTGGCGCGCCGCCGCAGCAAAGGTAACCACCAGACCGGCACCGCCCGCATCCGGGTAAGGCGCCGTCAGAATGGGGGCCTGCGCACCTGTCGCTTGCTTGTACCAGGGGCGGGATGTGGGGTCGTAGTCCGGCGGCAGATTCTGCGGCTCGGAGAACACGGTGCGCTTGTCGGCATAGCCAAAATACGTGGTGAGGAAGCTGCCAGCCTTTTGCAGCATGTTCAAGGCGCGCGCAGCCTCTGGGTCATCCAGCGCCGCTGCCGTCGCCTGGACGATCAGTGCCTTGCTGCGG
>JAUYGP010000428.1 GCA_030690515.1 Giesbergeria sp. | reverse complement strand
CGCTCCTGGGCCATGGGTGTGGCCGCGGCTGCGGGCTCGTTCGGCCAGTTCCTCATGGTGCCGGTGGAAGGTTTTCTGATTGCCAACCTGGGCTGGCAAACGGCGCTGCTGGCCCTGTCGCTGATGGTCTTGCTGATCGCGCCGCTGGCCTATGGGCTGCGCGAACCGGGCTTTCAGGGCGCTGCGCCTACCCAGCGCCAGCAAAGCATTCGCGAGGCGCTGACCGAAGCGGTGCGCTACCCCAGCTTTCTGCTGCTGACAGCGGGTTATTTTGTGTGCGGCTTCCAGGTGGTGTTCATTGGCGTGCACATGCCCAGCTACCTCAAGGACCAGGGCCTGTCGCCCCAGGTGGCCAGTTTTTCGCTGGCCTTGATCGGACTGTTCAACGTGTTCGGCACCTATATCTCGGGCACGCTGGGCCAGCGCATGCCGCGCCGCCACATCCTGGCTTTCATCTATTTTTCCCGCGCCGTGGTCATCACCCTCTTTCTGTGGGTGCCGCTGTCGCCCGCATCGGTGTATGTGTTCTCGGCGGTAATGGGCGCGCTGTGGTTGTCCACGGTACCCCCGACGAATGCCACGATTGCGCAGATTTTTGGCGTGCAGCACCTGTCCATGCTGGGCGGGCTGGTCTTCTTCAGCCACCAGATTGGCAGCTTCATGGGCGTATGGCTGGGTGGCTACCTGTATGACAGTACGGGCAGCTACGATATCGTCTGGTATATCGCCATCGCGCTGGGCGTGCTGGCCGGGCTGGTAAACCTGCCCATCCGCGAGCACCCCCTGCAGCGCGGCACACCATTGGCGGCCTGACCATGTCCACACACCACGCCCCCACACCGGCACAACGCAAGCGCCGCCGCTGGCTGGCCTGGGTGCTGGCCGTGCTGGCGCTGCTGGCGGTGTTTACGCTCTACGGCCAGCCCGGCTTCATGGTGATGCTGGCCGACCAGGTGTGGGCCTGTTTTTAGTCAAATTGCCCTCTAGCGCTTATGCAGCAAGCGCAACCAGCTATGAATATGGAAGCAACCAATTCCCCGCCCGTTGCGCTGGAATGCGCCTCTGAATGGGTGCAGCGCTGGTCGCATCTGGTGCCGCCCCAGGCACCGGTGCTCGATGTCGCATGCGGCCAGGGCCGCCACCTGCATTGGTTCCAGCGCCTGGGCCATCCGGTCACCGGCATTGACCGCAACCCCGAGGCCGTACAGACGGCCGCAGCCCTCGGCGAAGCGATTGCGGCCGACCTTGAAAACGGCCTCTGGCCCTTTCCTGGGCGCCTGTTTGGCGGCGTGGTGGTCACCAACTACCTCTGGCGCCCGCTGCTGCCCACGCTGGTGCAGAGCCTGGCCCCGGGTGGCGTGCTGCTGTACGAAACCTTTGCCAGCGGCAACGAAACCGTGGGTCGCCCCGCACGGGCCGACTTTTTGCTGCAACCCGGGGAACTGCTCACGGCCTGCGCCAGTCTGCAAGTGGTGGCCTACGAAAACGGATTTCTCGACACCCCCGCACGCTTCGTGCAGCGCATTGCCGCCGTGCGTGTGCCGCCGAGTGGCGTTTCACCGGCACGCCATCCGCTGCGCACGCACTCCTAGTTAGAATGCTCTTTTACCGTTTACCACTGCGGACATGACCTCTTCCACCGTCCCCCTCACCGGCAGCATCGTCGCCCTCGTCACCCCCATGCACGAGGACGGTAGCGTGGACTACCCTGCCCTGCGCAAACTGATCGACTGGCATATCCAGGAAGGCACCGACTGCATCGGCGTGGTGGGTACTACGGGCGAGTCGCCAACGGTCAACGTCGAGGAGCATTGCGAAATCATCCGCGTGGCCGTGGAGCAGGCCGCCGGACGCGCGCCCATCATGGCCGGTTGCGGCGCCAACTCCACCGCAGAAGCCATTGAATTGGCAAAGTTTGCCAAAAAGGTCGGCGCCGACAGCCAGCTGCAGGTGGTGCCCTACTACAACAAGCCCACGCAAGAAGGCCAGTACCAGCACTTCAAGGCGATTGCCGAAGCCACGGGCGACCTGCCCATCGTGCTCTACAACGTACCCGGCCGCTCTGTGGCAGACATGCTGCACGATACCGTGCTGCGCCTGGCCCAGGTGCCCGGCATCATCGGCATCAAGGAAGCCACGGGCAACATTGAGCGCGCGCAGTGGCTGATCCGCGACCTGCCCAAGAACTTCGCCCTCTACTCCGGCGACGATCCAACCGCCGTGGCGCTCATGCTCTGCGGCGGCCATGGCAACATCAGCGTGACAGCCAACGTGGCGCCGCGCCTGATGCACGAACTGTGCGTGGCTGCCATTGCAGGCAATGCACGCCGCGCCATGGAAATCCAGCTCCAGCTGATGCCCGTGCACAAGCAACTGTTCGTCGAAGCCAACCCCATCCCCGTGAAGTGGGCCATGGCCCGCATGGGGTTGTGCGGTGGCACCATGCGCCTGCCCATGACGCCACTAAGCCAGGGCAACGAGGCCGTGGTGGAAGGCGCCCTGCGCTCCGCACGTCTGCTGTAACCAGCACCCCCGATATTCAAGAGGATTCCCGCGTGAACCATACTGCACGACTGGGCCTGCTGGGCCTGACCATTGCTTTGTCCGCCTGCTCGGTGCTCGAAGGCGA
>JAUYGP010000421.1 GCA_030690515.1 Giesbergeria sp. | reverse complement strand
GAGGAAGAGGGCGTGGCCGTAGCTGAGCGCATTGCGGGTCAGCACGGGCATGTCAACTTCAACACCATCCCCTGGGTGATCTACACCAGCCCCGAGATTGCCTGGGTGGGGCGCACCGAGCAGCAGCTCAAGCAGGATGGCGTGCAGTACAAGGCGGGCACATTCCCCTTCCTGGCCAACGGCCGTGCGCGCGCCCTGGGCGACACCACGGGCATGGTCAAGTTTCTGGCTGATGCAACCACGGACGAGATTCTGGGTGTACACATCGTCGGGCCTATGGCCAGCGAGCTGATTGCAGAAGCCGTGGTCGCCATGGAGTTCAAGGCCAGCAGTGAGGACATCGCCCGCATCTGCCACGCCCACCCGTCGCTCTCCGAGTCCATGAAGGAAGCGGCGCTGGCGGTGGACAAGCGCACTTTGAACTTCTAAGTGTTTCTGATTTTTAGGTAAAAAATGGCTCTAGCGCTTACTGTATAAGCGCTAGTAGCTATTGTTTTTATAGTATGGAGAATTGCCCTTGTCCTTGTCAGTAATCCAGGCCTACGAAGCCGAACTGGCCAGCAAGGGCTTTCAGAGCGACCCGGCGCAGCTGCGTGCCGTGCAGGCACTGCAGCGCTGTGCCGACGAGTGGGCCGCCTACAAGACGCAGCGCTCCAGCGCCCTGAAGAAGCTGATCAACCGGCCCGACATTCCGCGCGGTGTGTACATGTACGGCGGGGTCGGGCGTGGCAAGAGCTTCCTGATGGACTGTTTCTTTAACGCCGTGCCGCTCAAGCGCAAGGTGCGCCTGCATTTCCACGAGTTCATGCGCGAGGTGCACCGTGAGTTGGCAGGCCTGCAAGGTACGGTGAACCCGCTCGATGTGCTGGGCGCACGCATTGCCAAACGGTACAAGCTGATCTGTTTCGATGAATTTCACGTGGCCGACATCACCGACGCCATGATCCTGCACCGGCTGCTGGCGGCCCTGTTCGCCAATGGCGTGGGCTTTGTCACCACTTCCAACTTCCAGCCTGATGGCTTGTACCCGGATGGCCTGCACCGCGACCGCATTTTGCCCGCCATCGCCTTGCTGAACCAGCGCATGGAAGTTATCAACGTGGACAACGGCACCGATTACCGCCGCCGCACGCTGGAGCAGGCCAAGCTCTACCACTCCCCGCTAGGCTCCCAGGCTGACGCTGAAATGGCGCGCACTTTCGATCAACTGGCCGAAGTGCGCGATGAAGACCCGGTGCTGCACATCGAGGCCCGTGAAATCACCGCGCGGCGCAAAGCGGGCGGTGTGGTGTGGTTTGATTTCCGCACCTTGTGCGGCGGGCCGCGCTCCCAAAACGACTACCTTGAAATCGCCACACAGTTCCATACCGTGCTGCTCTCCGATGTGCCCTACATGCCCGTCAGCATGGCGTCGCCCGCGCGGCGTTTCACCTGGCTCATCGACGTGCTCTATGACCGTCGTGTCAAGCTCATCCTCTCGGCCGCAGTGCCGCCTGAGCAGCTCTACACCGAAGGGCCGTTGGTGCATGAATTCCCCCGTACGGTCTCGCGCCTCAACGAGATGCAGTCCAAGGAATACCTGTCGCTGGAACGCCGCGTAGTCGACACGGGGTTGACGTGAAACGGTTTCTGTCACTGGCCGTCCTGGGGGCTGCATTCATGGCCATGGCGGCCTGGGCCCAGGCGCCGCTCGGTAAAGAAACTCCCGCATCTTTGCCGGAACGCGCCAACGACGATAGCCGTGCCGCCGGACGCGAGGCCGTGCGCAAAGAGCGGGAAGCCATTACGCAGACTTTGCGGCAGTCCGAAGCCGCTTGCTACCAGCGTTTTGCGGTGGAAGACTGCCTGCGCAAGGCACGGCGTCACGCACGCGATGCCCAGGCCGTGCTGCGCCAGCGTGAATCTGTGTGGGATGAGGCTGAGCGCCAGGAACGCGCAGCCCAGCGCCTTGAAGATATCCAGCAACGCCAGAACACCCGCACTGCGCCAGTACCCGCACAGCCTGCGGTCACCACGAATCGCGTTGACACCAATGCGGACGGAGACGCCCAGGCGGGTCAACGTGCCCGTCACCAGGTGCAGCGCCAGCAAGCCGCACGCCAAGCCCAGGTGCAGCGCGGCCAGGCAGCACGGCAGCAAGCGGAGCGGGAGCGCCTGCGGAGCGCTGAACGCATGCAGACGGCTTTGGACCGCAAAGCGCGGGTGCAGAAGCGCCAAGCCGAGGATGCTGCAAAGGGGAAGAAACCGGCAGCGCCTTTGCCGCCCTGAGCAGATTGCGCGCCGCCTACACGTAGATCAGGTTTTGGCCGCAGGCGTACCGGGCGGAGGTACTAAAGGCGCTACCTTCTTTTCTTCCTGCAAGGCCTCGATCTTTACGATCACAAGCGACAGATTGTCGCCGCCCCCCCGGGCCCGGACGCGCGCCTTTTCGATCAGGAACTCGGTGGCTTCACGTGGGGTGAGTGAATCTACGACCGAACCCAGTTCGGTGGGAGAAAAATAGTGCCATACGCCATCACTGCAGGCCAGCAGCACATCGCCGGGATGCAACTGGTGGATCATGTGGGTGGTGATGGGCGGGTCGCTCTCGGTGCCCAGGCAGCCCACCAGAATATTGGAATGCGGGTGGTTGTTGGCCTCGGCCTCGGTGATCTCGCCGCGGTCCACCAGCGCCTGCACATAGGAATGGTCGCTGGTGCGGTGCATCATGCGGCCGTTCTGGAAATGGTAGATGCGTGAATCACCCGCATGCGCCCAGTGGCAGTCCCCGCGCGGGTTGATGAGGAAAGCTGTGATGGTGCTGTGGGGTTCCTGCTCCGACGTGATGGCGGTCAGCCGGATGACGATATGCGCCTCCTGCACCAGGGCCTTGAGCACGGCCACCGGATCATCGGTTTCGGGAGAATAACGCTCGAACAGCTGGCGCGCCGTCAGCATGACCTGGTCTGACGCCTTGCGTCCCCCGCTGCGCCCCCCCATGCCGTCGGCCAGCACCCCCAGAACGCAGCCGTTGTAGCGTGGATGCGAGAGCAGGGCTACCTGATCCTGCTGGTATTCCCGGTCACCTTTGTGGATGCCGGTTGAGGCGCTAAGGCGAATCGGTTTGGACATGCCGTTGATTGTGGATGAGGCAGAGACCGCCCGGGATGGGACAGATCATTAGAGCGCGTATTATCCAGAGTTGTGTGGCGTTTTTACCATGCCGCAACGCCCTTAGGGGCCCACACTGCCTTGGATTTGCCGCATTCCTCCCCCGAAAGCCTCTCCTCGCCACTTGTCCGGTGTGTGGAGCAGGCGTTTGCGCCAGAGGGCGCGCTTTCGCGCACCGAAACCGATTTCCGACCCCGGCCGGGCCAGTTGCGCATGGCGCTC
>JAUYGP010000411.1 GCA_030690515.1 Giesbergeria sp. | reverse complement strand
GAAGAAAAAAAGATATCGAAATCGTCGTCAGGCAAGGCGCAAACCGCAGCGATAGCCGTTGCTATCGCGAGGATTTGCAACGCAGCATGGCGGCGATTCTCGGCATCTTTATGAAACAAACTTTTAACTCAGGACACTAGATTGGCGCAACCAAAGCCACAGCCACGCTCCGTGGGAGCGCGCAGGGCATCATTCACTCCACACCATGTTTCTGCCGCCTTCTTTCGCCTTATAAAGCGCGCTGTCCGATCTAGCGATGATTTCGCACTCGTCCATTTCTATACCAGGCACCATTTCAGCAAGACCAATACTGACCGTGACATGCTTTTCCACGGGTGAATTGACATTGGGCATGCCAAGTTCGGCGATATCTTCCAACAGCTTTTTCGATAGCTGCATTGCCTCAGTCAAGCCGGTATCGCCCCACACCAACGAAAACTCCTCGCCTCCGTACCTTGCACAAATATCGCCAGGTCTTTTGGCATATTTTTTCAACAACGACCCAACCCGAACCAAACACTCATCACCCCTTTGGTGGCCATAGGTGTCATTCAGCAGTTTGAAATAATCAATATCTATCATCGCAAGACAGATGGGCTTTTTTAATCTCAAGCACCTGCGCCATTCTTCATGCAGAAATTCATCGAAGGATCTCCTATTCGGAATGCAGGTGAGTCCATCAATTTTTGCTATATTTCGTGCTTCTTCTTCGGCCAATTTTCTTTCTGTGATATTTTGATGCGATATCACAAAATAATCTGCCCCATTCAGATGAAAAGGTGTCACGCGCATCATAAACCACCGTTTTTCCTCCGGGCTATGGCAAGGGTATTCAAAGTGAAAGGTCGCCTCGCTCTTCTCAATCACATTTCGAATGCCACGCCCTGCCATGACCCCAAATGAATCCCCCATGGCCGCGGCGCGATCACATTCCTCTAAATAATTCACGCCCTTCCAGCCGTCGCCGATGATGCAGGCATTGCTGCGTCCAAAACTGGACCAGCTTTTATTTACAAATTCAATTTGCCCCGCCCTGTTGATCACCACGATATGTTCGGTGACAGAATCAAGGATCAGCGCCAGAAATTCATATGATTTTGTCATTTTCAACGCCCTTGATTCGCTCAACGCGCACAACACCAAACACCACAACGAGTCGTCTGGAACAGCGAAACCAACGCCCTACCGTTGTTGGTGTGATCACAGCGCACTAACCGTCATTGGCACAGGGATCGGGCCTTACCGAGGGCGCCGGAGCGACTTGCATGCTACTACCGCAACCACCGATCCAACCACACTTGTCTCATCAATCACTGCGATAGATCAGCGCAGTCAAAGACCCGCAGCGGCCCACTGAAATCCGGCGCCTCATCCCCATCCCGCAGGCGCTGACGACCCTCAGCGCCATGCTGTCGTAGCCAGGCGCAGAGGGTCTCTGTTGATGTTTCCAAAGAAGGGGCTATAATGTTTGGCTTTGCTGGCATCGCCCCGTCGGCCAAATACTAGTTACAGACGGGGAACACCGCCACGCAAGGTCTTGAGGCCCGATCTCCCCAAGACCCTCTGCGGGCAAAATTTTGGAAACCATTCGCTAATGACCACCATCCGTGTAAAAGAGAACGAACCCTTTGACGTTGCCCTGCGCCGTTTCAAGCGCACCATCGAAAAGCTGGGCCTGCTGACCGACCTGCGTGCCCGCGAGTTCTACGAAAAGCCCACCGCCGAGCGCAAGCGCAAGAAGGCAGCCGCCGTCAAGCGCAACTACAAGCGCATTCGCAGCATGCAGCTGCCCAAGAAGATGTACTGATCTTCGGCTCCAGGCCCTGCTTGGAACCACCAACCCGCGCTAGGGACGCCAAGCGCGGGTTTTTGTTTTTTCAGGTCTGCGAAAAGGCTTTCTGGCGTCGTAGCAACACTACTGCCTGCGGCGTTGACGCCTAGCCAGAAAGCCTTTTGGCAAACCCTCCCTACATTTCTGTTTAACCCAAAAATGGAGCCAGCCATGAGCCTCAAGGACCAGATTACCGAAGACATGAAGACCGCCATGCGCGCCAAGGACAGTGAGCGCCTGCTGACCATCCGGGGTCTGCTGGCCGCCTGCAAGCAAAAAGAGGTGGACGAGCGCGTCGTACTGGACGATGCGGCCGTGGTCGCCATCGTCGACAAGCTCGTCAAGCAGCGCAAGGACAGCATTTCCGCTTTCGAGGGCGCTGGTCGCCAGGACCTGGCCGACAAGGAAACAGCCGAAATGGCCGTATTGCAGGGCTACCTGCCCCAGCGCATGTCGGCCGAGGAAACAGCCGTGGCCGTGCAAGCCTTCGTGATCGAGCTGGGCGCCTAGGGCCAGGGCGACATGGGCAAGGTCATGGGCGTGGTCAAGACCCGCCTGGCGGGCAAGGCCGACATGGGCCAGGTGTCGGCTGCGGTAAAGGCAGCGTTGGCGGGCTGAACCAACCTCCGCGCTTTCTCTTTATCCCTCCCCGCGCGGCAGCACAGCCGCGCGCGTTCCGGCCCGCCAACACAGCCCCGGCCCCCGCCCGCAGCTGGCGGCGACCGTCCTCGCGGCCCCTTCAACGATTCCCTCCCTGCCCCGGCCGCTTCGCAGATTCGGACAAAAACCCCTGACAACCATTGGGAATCACTACCGGCATTCAATAGCACCGTGTACCGGCAAGCCTGTACGGCATAGCACTCCCTTCCACGACTTTGAACGCAGGCTCCCGATGAGAAACAACCAGCCCGTCTCGCAACGCGAGTACGACTTTCCTGCCCACGAAACGCTGCTGTCCACCACCGACACGTCCAGCCACATCACGTACGCCAACGCGGCGTTCATCCGCACCAGTGGCTTCGACCTCGACGAACTGATGGGCCAGCCGCACAACCTGGTGCGCCACCCGGACATGCCGCCCGAGGCCTATGCCGACATGTGGCGCAGCCTGAAAGAGGGGCAGTCGTGGACGGCGCTGGTCAAAAACCGCCGCAGGGACGGCGATCACTACTGGGTGCGCGCCAATGCAGCCCCCATGCGCCGCAACGGGCAGGTGACGGGCTACCTCTCGGTTCGCACCAAACCCGCGCGGCCTGAAACCGAGGCGGCAGAGGCCTTGTACCGCCGTTTCCGCGAAGGGCGTGCCAGTGGCCTGGCCTTTCACCGTGGCTTGATCGTGCGCACCGGCCTGATGCGCTGGGCCAGTGCCCTGCAAATGCTGCCCACAGCCTGGCGCGTACGCCTGCCGCTGCTGCTGCTGGGCACCGTGCTGATGGCGGCCCTGGCCCTGTCGGGGCTGGGAGGCGCCATGCTGGCGGGCATGGCGGCCAGCGTGGTCATCGGCCTGTCGCTGTGCGATATGTTCATCGAGGCGCAAGTGACCTCGCCCCTGGCGCAGATCCTGGCTTCCGCGCAGCGGGTGGCCAGCGGCGAAGCGCATGACGACCCCGGCCTGAACCGCTGCGACGACATCGGCCTGATCGCACGCGCCATCAACCAGGCGGGGCTGAACCTGCAGTCGCTGGTGGCCGATGTGCACGAGCAGGTCTCGGGCGTACAGGTGGCCAGCCAGGAGATTGCTGCCGCGAACAACGACCTGGCCAGCCGCACCGAGCAAACCGCCTCCAGCCTGGAAGAAACCGCCGCCGCCATGGAGCAGCAAACCGCCACCGTGCGCCAGAACTCCGACTCTGCGCAGCAGGCCAGCGAGCTGGCCCGCACCGCCACGCAGGTGGCGGCCAAGGGCGGGCACGAAGTCGCCAACGTGGTCTCCACCATGGAAATGATCTCGCATTCCAGTCGCAAGATTGCCGACATCATCAGCGTCATCGACGGCATTGCCTTCCAGACCAACATTCTGGCCCTGAACGCTGCCGTGGAAGCAGCCCGCGCAGGCGAGCAAGGCCGGGGCTTTGCCGTCGTGGCCAGCGAGGTGCGCAGCCTGGCGGGCCGCTCGGCCGCCGCCGCCAAGGAAATCAAGGGCCTGATCGATGACTCGGTAGACAAGGTCGAAGGCGGCTCGCGCCTGGTGGCCAGCACCGGCCAGACCATGACCGAAGTCGTCACCCAGGTGAACCGCGTGAACGACCTCATTGCAGAAATCACGGCAGCCTCGAAAGAGCAAAGCATCGGCATCTCGCAGGTCGGGCAGGCCGTGGCGCAACTGGACGAAATGACGCAGCAAAACGCCGCCATGGTGGAAGAAAGCAGCGCCGCAGCCTCGAGCATGAGCGAGCAGGCCCGGCGGCTGCTGGGCGCCATCAAGGTGTTCTCGGCGGCCTGAACGACGCCGCGCCGGGCGGGGCAAACCGCGCCAGCGTGCGGACGGTGGGCTTTTATGATGTTGCCCTACACCACCGTCTTCACACCGCACCGCCATGCCCGCCCACAACCCCTTCAAATCCGCCCTGGCCGCAGGCCAGCCCCAGATCGGTCTGTGGCTCTCCATGGCGGACGCCTACCTTGCCGAAGTGGCCGCCACAGCCCGCTTCGACTGGCTGCTGATCGACGGCGAACACGCTCCCAACGACCTGCGCAGCACCCTCGCCGCCCTGCAGGCCATTGCGCCCTACCCTTCGCACCCCGTGGTGCGCGTGCCGCAGGGCGACACGGCCCTGATCAAGCAGGTGCTGGACATCGGCGCCACGTCGCTGCTGGTGCCCATGGTGGACACGGCCGAGCAGGCCCGCGCCATCGCCGCCGCCACGCAGTACCCACCGCAGGGCGTGCGCGGTGTGGGCAGCGCGGTGGCGCGCTCTTCACGATGGACGAGCCGCGCCGACTACATGGACATTGCCGACGACGAAATCTGCCTGCTGGTGCAGGCAGAAACCGTGACGGCCATGCAAAATTTACCGGACATCTGCGCCGTGGACGGGGTGCACGGCGTGTTCATTGGCCCGGCGGACCTGTCGGCCTCCATGGGCCATCGCAGCAACCCGGCGCACCCCGAGGTGCAGGCGGCCATCGACAAGGCCATTGACACCATCGTGGCCAGCGGCAAGGCAGCCGGCATTCTCACGTCCGACCCGGCGCTGGCCCAGCTTTATTTGCAGCGCGGCGCCACCTTTGTGGCGGTGGGTGTGGACGTACTGGTGTTTGCCAATGCCGCGCGCCAGTTGCGCGCGCGGTTCGACACTGATCCAGCGCCCGGCGCCGGACATGCTGCCAGCGCAGCCTATTGAGCAGCGACGCGCTGATGCACACGATCAGACGCACAGAACTATAAAAACAATAGCTATTAGCGCTTACCAGATAAGCGCTAGAGGCCATTTTCACTAAACTTTTGGCCTGAAGGCCCTGCCACCCTTTACGAAAGACCTGCCATGCCCACCACCGCACCATTCAAGATCGCCGTCATCGCCGGAGACGGCATCGGCAAGGAAGTCATGCCCGAGGGGTTGCGCGTGGTGCAGGCCGCCGCCCAGCGCTTTGGCCTCCAGCTGGACATCACCCCCATCGCCTGGGCCAGCTGCGACTATTACGCCGCGCACGGAAAAATGATGCCGGACGACTGGAAGGCCCAGCTCGCTGGCATGGACGCCATTTTCTTCGGCGCCGTGGGTTGGCCTGCCGCCGTGCCCGACCATGTCTCGCTGTGGGGCTCGCTGCTCAAGTTCCGCCGCGAGTTTGACCAGTACATCAACCTGCGCCCCGTGCGCCTGTTCGACGGCGTGCCCTGCCCGCTGGCGGGCCGCAAGAGCGGCGACATCGACTACCTGGTGGTGCGCGAGAACACCGAGGGCGAATACACGTCCCTGGGCGGCATCATGTACGAAGGCACCGAGCGCGAAATCGTCATCCAGGAATCGGTCTACTCGCGCCACGGCGCCCACCGCTTGCTCAAATACGCCTTCGACCTGGCCCAGAGCCGCCCGCGCAAACACGTTACCCTGGCCACCAAAAGCAACGGCATCGCCATCAGCATGCCCTGGTGGGACCAGCGCGCCGACCACATTGCCCAGGGCTACCCCGACGTCACGCTGGACAAGCAGCACATCGACATCCTCACCGCCCGCTTTGTGCTGCAGCCCGGCCGCTTCGATGTGGTGGCCGCCACCAACCTGTTTGGCGATATCCTCTCCGACCTGGGCCCCGCCACCACCGGCACGATCGGCCTGGCGCCGTCGGCCAACCTGAACCCCGAGCGCCTGTTCCCCAGCCTGTTCGAGCCGGTGCACGGCTCGGCGCCCGACATCTACGGCCAG
>JAUYGP010000393.1 GCA_030690515.1 Giesbergeria sp. | reverse complement strand
CAGCGTGCTGCGCCAGGTGGTGCAGCACGCGGCCACCCGTGGCCATGCCGCTGGCCGACAAAATCACCATGGGCCCGTGGTGGTGCGCCAGGGCCTTGGATTCGTCGGGGGTCTGCACCATGGTGGCGCCGTGCGAGAGGGCATGCACTGCTTCATCGGTCAGCCGGTGCTCGGCCGGAAAGCGCTCAAACAGCCCGGTGGTGCTGACGGCCATGGGGCTGTCCAGAAACACCGGCAGCGATTTGGGGAGGGCACCTTCCACCTTGAGCAGATGGATGGCGTGCAGCACCGACTGTGCGCGGCCCACGGCAAACACCGGCACCACGGCGATACCGCCGCGTGCGACCAAGCGTTGCAGGGCGGGGCGCAGTTCTTGCAGCATGTCTTCGTGCGGGTGCTGACGGTCGCCGTAGGTGGATTCGACCAGCACGGTATCGGCGGGGGGTGGTGCCTCGGGCGCAGCCATCAACAGGTCGTCGGGGCGCCCCAGGTCGCCCGAGAACAGGATGCGCCGCCCGCCCACCTCCAGCAGCACACTGGCTGCGCCCAGGATGTGGCCGGCGTGGCTGAAGGTGACGCGCCAGCCCGGAATCGGCTCGAAGCTTTTATGAAAGGCGTGCGTGCGCAACTGTTTCAGGCAGTGCAGCGCGTCCTGGCGGGTGTAGAGCGGCAGCGCCGGGACATGCTTGGACAGCTGGTGGCGGTTGAGGTAGGCGGCATCTTCTTCCTGCAAGTGGCCGCTGTCGGGAAGCAAAATGGCGCACAGATCGCGGGTGCCCGGCGTGCAATGGACGGGCTTGGTGTAGCCGCCCTTTGTCAACAGGGGCAGGTAGCCACTGTGGTCGAGGTGGGCGTGCGTGAGCACCACGGCGTCGATCTGGTGGGGCGTGACAGGCAAGGGCTGCCAGTTGCGCAGGCGTAGCAACTTGTAGCCCTGGAACAGCCCGCAGTCGAGCAGCATGCAATGCCCGTTGTGCCGCACAAGGTACTTGGAGCCGGTGACAGTGCCTGTGCCCCCGAGGAAGGTGATGCTGACGGTCATGGTGATGGATCTCCTGGGGCCATGGTAACCCCGAGCGAGGTGCTTCAACGCCTCGTTTTAACCATGAAAAAACCGCCTGGGCGCGGCGGCCGTAGGCGGTTTTTTTGCAGCAACAGCGGTCAGCTGAAAAAGCTCTTGAGTTTGTCGGTCCAGCTCTCGCCACTGGGCGAGTGGCGCCCCCCCCCTTTTTTCAGCGAATCTTCCAGCTCGCGCAGCAGCTTGCGCTGGTGTTCGGTGAGTTTGACCGGGGTCTCTACGGCGATGTGGCAGTACAGGTCGCCGGGATAGCTGGCGCGCACGCCCTTGATGCCCTTGCCGCGCAGGCGGAACTGCTTGCCTGCCTGGGTGCCCTCAGGGATATCGATGGCGGCCTTGCCTGCAAGTGTAGGCACCTCGATCTCGCCGCCCAGCGCTGCCGTGATGAAGCTCACCGGCACTTGGCAGTGCAGGTCGTCACCTTCGCGCTCAAAGATGTCGTGTTTCTTGAGGCGGATCTCGATGTACAGATCGCCCGGTGGGCCGCCATTGGTGCCGGGTTCGCCGTTGCCGGTGCTGCGGATACGCATGCCGTCGTCGATGCCTGCGGGAATTTTCACTTCCAGCGTCTTTTGCTTCTTCAGCTTGCCCTGGCCCTGGCAGGTGGCACAGGGTTCGGGAATGATCTTGCCCGTGCCGCGGCAGTGCGGGCAGGTTTGCTGCACGCTGAAGAAACCCTGGCGCATCTGTACGGTGCCGCTTCCTTGGCAGGTGCCACAGGTCTTGGCGCTGGTGCCGGGCTTGGCGCCGCTGCCGTGGCAGGTGTCACAGGCGTCCCACGACGGGATGCGGATCTGTGCGTCCTTGCCACGGGCGGCTTCCTCCAGCGTGACTTCCATGGCGTAGCTCAGGTCGCTGCCGCGGTACACACGGCCGGCGCCACTGCGGCCACGGCCGCCGTTCTGGCCGAACATGTCGCCAAAGATGTCGCCAAAGGCTTCGGCAAAACCACCAAAACCTTCGGCGCCCGGCCCGCCCGGGCCGCGCATGTTGGGGTCCACGCCGGCATGGCCGTACTGGTCATAGGCGCCGCGCTTTTGCGCGTCAGACAGCATCTCGTAGGCTTCTTTGGCCTCTTTGAATTTGTCTTCCGCAGCCTTGCCTGCATCACCCTGGTTGCGGTCGGGGTGGTGCTTCATCGCCAG
>JAUYGP010000388.1 GCA_030690515.1 Giesbergeria sp. | reverse complement strand
GAACCCTTTTATGTGATGGAAGTGGCCAAGGCCGCACAAGCCATGGCACGCGAGGTGGCGGGCACGCGCGAGCCGATGATCTTTCTGAACATTGGCGAGCCCGATTTCACGGCGCCGCCGCTGGTACAAGAGGCTGCTGCGCGCGCGATTGCTGCAGGTGCCACGCAGTACACGCAGTCACTGGGGCTCGACGCCTTGCGTGAACGCATCAGCGGTAGGTACCAGCAACGCTGTGGGGTCAACGTGCCGGCGCGGCGCATCGTGGTCACTGCCGGGGCTTCGGCCGCGCTGCAGCTGGCCTGCCTGGCGCTGGTGGACGCGGGCGACGAAATATTGATGCCCGACCCCAGCTACCCCTGCAACCGGCACTTCGTGAGCGCCGCCGAGGGCACGGCGGTGCTGGTGCCCACCACGGCCGAGGAGCGCTTCCAGCTGACGGCAGACAAGGTGCGCGCAGCGTGGACGGACAAAACCCGGGGCGTGCTGCTGGCCTCGCCATCCAACCCCACGGGCACCTCGATTGCGCCCGATGAACTGCGCCGCATCCACAACGTGGTGCAAGAGCGCGGCGGCATCACACTGATCGACGAGATCTACTTGGGCCTGTCTTACGAAGAACAGTTCGGCCACACAGCGCTGGCCATCGACGACAACATCATCAGCATCAACAGCTTCAGCAAGTACTTCAACATGACCGGCTGGCGCCTGGGCTGGATGGTGGTGCCCGAGGCGCTGGTGCCGGTGGTCGAGCGCCTGGCACAAAACCTGTTCATCTGCGCCTCGACCATCTCTCAGCACGCCGCGCTGGCCTGTTTCGAGGACGAGAGCATTGCCGAATACGAACGCCGCCGCGCCGAGTTCAAGGCCCGGCGCGATTATTTCATCCCCGAACTGCAGCGCCTGGGATTGAGCGTGCCCGTGCTGCCCGATGGCGCCTTCTACGCCTGGGCCGACTGCAGCAACGCCTGCGCCAAACTAGGGGTGGAGGGCAGCTGGGACTTTGCCTTTGAACTGATGCGCCGCGCCCACCTGGCCGTGACGCCGGGGCGTGATTTCGGCCACTTTGACCCGCAGCGCTTCGTGCGTTTTTCCACCGCCAATTCGATGGCACAACTGCAGGAAGCGGTGGCGCGCCTGCAGCGCCTGCTGGGCTGACCGAGGCTTGACACATGGTTTTTGAATGGCCCGTGCGCATTTACTGGGAAGACACCGATGCCGGAGGCATCGTGTTCTACGCCAACTACCTGAAGTTCTTCGAGCGCGCCCGCACGGAGTGGCTGCGCTCTTTGGGACTGTCGCAGCACCGGCTGCGGGAACAAACCGGCGGCATGTTTGTCGTAACCGATGCCCGTCTGCGCTACCACAGTCCGGCACGCCTGGATGATGAACTCATTGTTACCGCCCGCTTGCAGGAAAAAGGCCGCGCCTCCTTGACAATGGTGCAGCAAGCGCTATTAAATAAAGAGCAATTGACCTCTCCATCGCCAACTCTGCTGAGTGAAGCCACCATCCGCATTGGCTGGGTGGATGCGGCCACGATGCGCCCCGCCAGAATCCCCGGCTCCCTCCTGGAACAACTTTCATGAACTCCCAAGACATGTCCATCATCAGCCTGGTGCTGCACGCCAGCTGGGTGGTGCAGCTCGTCATGGTGCTGCTGCTGGCCGTTTCCGTCGCCAGCTGGGCGGCCATCTTCCGCAAGCTGTTTGGCCTCAACCGGGTGAAGTCACTCAACGACGACTTCGAGCGCGAATTCTGGTCGGGCACCAGCCTGAACGACCTGTACGCCAGTGCCGTGCAGAACGCTAAAAATGCGGGCCCCATGGAACGTATTTTTGCCAGCGGCATGCGCGAATACCAAAAGCTGCGCGAGCGCCGCATCAGCGACCCAGGCACACTGCTCGACGGCGCACGCCGCGCCATGCGCGCGAGTTTCCAACGCGAGATGGATGTGGTCGAGTCCAGCCTGTCCTTCCTCGCATCGGTCGGGTCCGTCTCGCCCTATGTGGGGCTGTTCGGTACGGTGTGGGGCATCATGCACGCCTTCACCGGTTTTGCCGGCATGGAGCAGGTCACCCTGGCCACCGTGGCGCCCGGCATTGCCGAGGCCCTGGTGGCCACGGCCATCGGCCTGTTTGCGGCCATTCCCGCCGTGATCGCCTACAACCGCTTTGCCCGCGACATCGACCGCGTGGCCATCCACCAGGAGACCTTCATTGAAGAGTTCTCCAACATCCTGCAGCGCAACCTGGGCGCGCACCCGGCCCCTGCAGGCACGGGCCACTGACCGAGGCAAGGACCACCATGCCCGCTTCAGCATCGCGCGGCCGCGGCCGCCGCACCATCAACGAGATCAACATGGTGCCCTTCATCGACGTGATGCTGGTGCTGCTCATCATCTTCATGGTGACGGCACCCATGCTGACGCCGGGCAAGATCGACGTACCCAGCGTGGGCAAAGGCGCCAAGGCGCCTAAGGTGTTTGGCCAGGTGATCGTTCAGAAAGACGGCAGCATTCAGCTCAAGACCGGTGGCAACGAGCGTCCTGTCACAGTCCAGACGCTGGGCACCCTCGCCAAGGCATGGCAAAAGGACCAACCCGACAACCCGCCCATCGTCATCAGCGCCGACAAGGGCGTGCCCTACGAAGCCGTGGTCAAAGCCATGGACGCGCTACAAAGGGCCGGCGTGCAGCGCGTGGGCCTGTCCGTGAAACAGGGCGGCTGAAAGCCTGCCACCCCCTCCAAGCCACTGCATGCACGCCCACGACGACCGCGACCAATTCATCCCGCCCCGCGCCCCCGGCCGTGGGCGCGCCATTGCGCTGGCCGTGCTGGCGC
>JAUYGP010000385.1 GCA_030690515.1 Giesbergeria sp. | reverse complement strand
GGGATTCATCTACCAGTTCCACCACCTGCTGCCGGAATTCAGCGCGCTCGACAACGTCGCCATGCCGCTGCGCATTCGCCGCCTGCCTTATGAGGAATGCACGCGCCAGGCCGAAGCCATGTTGGCCCACGTGGGCTTGGCAGGCCGCGTGCAGCACCGCCCGGCTGAGCTTTCGGGCGGCGAGCGCCAGCGCGTGGCCATTGCGCGGGCCCTGGTCACCAAGCCCGCCTGTGTGCTGGCCGATGAGCCCACCGGCAACCTCGACCGAACCACGGCTGAAGGCGTGTTCCAGCACATGCTGCAACTGGCGCGCGAGCAGGGCACGGCGTTTGTGATGGTGACGCACGACGAAACCCTGGCAGCACGCTGCGACCGGGTGCTGCGCCTGGTGGCGGGGCGGCTTCAGGAAGCTGCCGATTGATCAACGCGACCCGTGGGAGCACGTGCAATCCACGGTTTTCCGCTGCTGCAACGATGCCGATGGAATTGATCACCAGTGAACAGGTGCTGCAAGAGCGCATGGCCGCTTCTGCGCTGTTGGTGTTGTTTGGCGGCGCCCAGTGTGGCGTGTGCCAGGCGATCCGACCGCGCATTGAAAGCATGGTGGCGCAATCGTTTCCGCAGGTGGCTATGGCCTACATCGACTGCGCGCAGGCGCCCGCCGTGTGCGCGCAGCAAGGCGTTTTCAGTTTGCCGGTGTTGCGCTTCTATTTGGGCGGGCAGCTGGTGCTGGAGCGTGGGCGCAGCTTCAGCTTGCAGGAGGTGGGGGCGGAGATGGAGCGGTTGTGGGGGGTGTTCTCTTTTTGAGCTTTGGAGGGTGCGAAGGGCGGAGGCCGGGACTCGCCCCGGCGGGCGACCTCCTTTCTTGTGCGCGACAAGAAAGGAGGCAAAGAAACGCGCCCCATAGTCTGCGACCCCTTCGCGCTGCGAAGGGGCAAACCTGCGCCGGGGTGCTTGCGGGGTGCGCCGCATAACTCACTGCGCGCCTGCGGCGCTCCGTTCGAACAAATGCGGCGAGTCAGATCACGAAGCGGGCGTGTCCTTCGGCACACCCGCCACCCCGCAAGCACCCCGCCACAGGCGCAGCCAGAAGGGGGGGTGAAGCCCCCTACGGGCCATCGCTGCGCTCGGCCCCGGGTTCGCAGGCGCAAGCGCCACGCGCTGGCAAGCCAAGCCGAGCGCAGCGCAGGGGTCGCAGACAGCAGGGTCGCTTTTCTTTTGGGTACTTTTCTTTGGCGAAGCAAAGAACAAGTACCTCGCCCGCCGAGGCGAGACCCGGCCTGCGCCCTCAGCAAAGCGCACAGTCACCACAAGGCCCTGTATGGGATCATCCCCCCATGCCCCTCTGGATCGACACCCACTGCCACCTCGACGCCCCCGAGTTCGCGCATGACGTAGACACCGTGCGCGCCCAGGCCCGCGCCGCCGGTGTGCAGCACCTTGTCCTTCCGGCGGTGCAAGTGGCCCATGCCGACGCCGTGCGCGCATTGGCCCACCGCCATGGCGACAGCTATGCCCTGGGCATCCATCCCCTCTATACCCCGCAGGCGGATGACGACGCCGTGGAGCAACTGGCGCACATCCTGGAACAGTACCGCAACGACCCGCACCTCGTCGCCGTGGGCGAAATCGGCCTGGACTTCTTTGTGCCGGGGCTGGACGCAGAGCGCCAAGCGTATTTCTATCGCCAGCAACTGCAATTGGCGCGCCGTTTTGATCTGCCGGTGATCCTGCATGTGCGCCGCTCGGCGGACCCATTGCTCAAAGGTCTGCGCGAACTGCCGGTGCAAGGCGGCATTGCGCACGCCTTCAACGGTAGCTTGCAGCAGGCGCGTGCCTTCATTGCGTTGGGCTTCAAACTGGGCTTTGGTGGTGCGTTGACCTACGAGCGTGCGCTGCAACTGCGCCGCCTGGCCACGGAACTGCCGCTGGAGGCCCTGGTGCTGGAGACCGATGCACCCGACATGCCGCCGCACTGGCTCTACCGCACCGTCGCCGAGCGGGCCGCAGGCGCCGCGCAGGGCCGCAACACCCCCGCTGAGTTGCCGCGCATTGCCCAGGTGCTGGCCGACCTGCGCGGTGTGCCGTTGGCAGACCTAGCGCGCCAGACGCACGCGAATGCGCTGCAGGCATTGCCACGTCTGCAGGGGTGCACGAAAAAATGAGAGAAAATGCCATCTAACGCTCTACCATCAAGCGCAATCAGCTATTGAATTGATAGTAAATGTAACTAGCGCAAACCTCCCCGAAAGCCGCACACCATGACCCACCCAGCGACACCCTTGCCAACGCCCCCAGGGCGGTTGGTTGGTTTGCCGCCGGTGGTAGGCGTGGGTACGGTGGTGCTGGTGCTGGGCAGCTTTCCCGGGGTGGCATCGCTGCGGGCGCAGCAGTATTACGCGCACCCGCACAACCATTTTTGGCGCATTTTGCAGGCGCTGTGGCCGCAGCACCTGTTGCCCGGGCCGCAGGACTATGCGGCGCGCTGCGCCTGGCTGCTGGCGCGTGGCCTGGGCTTGTGGGACGTGTATGGGGCCTGCGAGCGCGAGGGCAGCCTCGACGCCCGCATTCGCAATGCCGAGGTGAATGATTTTGCCGGGTTGCGCACGCGCTGCCCCCGGCTGGCTGCCATCGCACACAATGGTGGGGAGAGCTTTCGGCATGCGCACGCCACGGCGGCGCTGGGCGTGCCGGTGTGCAAGCTGCCGTCCACCAGCCCGGCCAACGCCGTGTGGAGCTTTGAGCGCAAGCGCGCGGCGTGGGGCGAGGCCCTGGCCGCGCAAGGACTCCTTTGAAGAAAAACCAATGGCACGCAAGAAAATCACGACCGACGAACTGCCCGAAGTCAGCGTCTCCGACGACGGCGAGGTGCGCCATCTGCACCTGGGAACACCCTGGATCCAGGGCTCCATGCGCATCGATGCCCCGTTTGATCTTGAGCTGGAATACATCCAGCGCATGATGGCCTGGCTGCTGTTCATGGAGCCTGCCAGCGTGGGCAAACGCCACGCCATGCAACTGGGCTTGGGGGCCGGTGCCATCAGCAAGTTTTGCCACAAGAAGCTGCGCATGTGCACCACGGCCATCGAACTCAACCCGCAGGTGCTGGCTGTGTGCCGTGCCTGGTTCAAGCTGCCGCCCGACGGTCCCAAGCTGCGCGTGGTGCTGGCCGATGCGGCTCAAGAAATTTGTGACCCCATGTGGCAGGGCACCGTCGATGCGCTGGCGGTGGACCTGTACGACGACCAGGCTGCGGCGCCTGTGCTCGACACGCCCGACTTTTACGCCCATTGCCGCGCCCTGCTGAGCGAGGATGGCTGCATGACCGTCAACCTGTTTGGTCGGTCGTCCAGCTTTGAGCAAAGTATCGAAAAAATGGCCACCGCCTTTGGTGAGGATGCGCTATGGGCCTTCAAGCCCACGCGTGAGGGCAACACCGTGGTGCTGGCCCAGCGCACCGCCACACGATTCAAGCGCGGCGAACTGGCCGCGCGTTGCGAAGACCTGAACCAGCGTTGGGGTCTGCCCACAGCCAAATGGGTGCGCGGCTTCAAGCCCCTGGCGGGCTGAACGGGCGCTGCGATACTGCACCAAAGAGCACACATATGACACACCATACCTCCCATACGCCCACCCCACGGGCATCCGGTTCGGCTCCTGTGGGGCCACTGGATTGGCGCCGCATTGTCGATTGGCTGAGTGTCGATGGCGTGATTTCCGCCGAGGAGGCGCAGCGCACCATTGCACGCTGCTCGCAGGCCGAAAGTGCCCAGCACCCGCTGGTGCGTCTGGCCAACGTGGCCATGGTGCGCGAGCGTGACGGCAAGCCGCTGGACATCGAGATGCTGACCGAATTTTTGGCCCAGCGCTGCGATCTGGCCTACCTGCGCATCGACCCTCTCAAGGTGGATGTGGGCAAGGTGGCCGACACCATGAGCGCCACCTATGCCGAGCGCCACAAGGTGCTGCCGGTGCAGGTCACAGCCAAAGAGGTGGTGATCGCTACGGCCGAGCCCTTCATCACCGACTGGGTGGCCGAGGTCGAGCGCCAGGCGCGCCGCCCGGTGCGCCGCGTGGTGGCCAATCCACTGGACATCCACCGTTTCACGGCCGAATTCTTTGCCCTGGCCAAATCGGTGCGCGCCGCGCAAAAGGCGGGCGGCAACGCAGCCACCAGCAACTTCGAACAGCTGGTTGAACTGGGCAAGACCAACAAGCAACTCGACGCCAACGACCAGGGCGTGGTCAAGGTGGTGGACTGGCTCTGGCAATACGCTTTTGATCAGCGCGCCAGCGACATTCACTTGGAACCCCGGCGCGAACAGGGCGTGATCCGCTTTCGCATCGACGGTGTGCTGCACCCGGTCTACCAGATGCCGCTGGGAGTGATGAGCGCCATGGTGGCGCGCGTCAAACTCCTGGGCCGCATGGACGTGGTGGAAAAGCGCCGCCCGCAAGACGGCCGCATCAAGACGCGCAACCAGCGCGGCGACGAGGTCGAAATGCGCCTGGCCACGCTGCCCACGGCCTTTGGCGAGAAGATGGTGATGCGGATCTTTGACCCCGACACGGCCGTCAAGGACCTGGATGCGCTGGGTTTCGCGCAGCATGACGCGCAGCGCTGGGAAGAACTCATCAAGCGCCCCTACGGCATCATTCTGGTGACCGGGCCCACGGGCTCGGGCAAGACCACCACGCTGTACTCCACGCTCAAGCGCGTGGCCACCGAGGAGGTCAACGTCAGCACGGTGGAAGACCCGATCGAAATGATCGAGCCCAGCTTCAACCAGACGCAGGTGCAGCCGCAGCTCGACTTCAGCTTTGCCGAAGGCGTGCGCGCCCTCATGCGCCAGGACCCGGACATCATCATGGTGGGCGAAATCCGCGACCTGGAAACCGCTGAAATGGCCGTGCAGGCTGCGCTCACGGGCCACCTGGTGTTCAGCACCTTGCACACCAACGACGCGATCTCGGCGGTCACCCGTCTCATGGAGCTGGGTATTCCGTCCTACCTTATCAATGCCACGCTGCTGGGCGTGCTGGCCCAGCGGCTGGTGCGCACGTTGTGCAAGGAGTGCAAGCAGCCCGACGAAGAGGCCTCGCAAGAGGCCCTGGCCCAGGCGGTCAAGCCCTGGAAGCTCAGCGGGAGTTTCCACCCCTACAAGCCCGTGGGCTGCGTGGATTGCCGCATGACGGGGTTCCGTGGGCGCATGGGTCTGTATGAGTTGCTCACTGTCACCGAGACGCTCAAGACGGGTATCACCAAGGAGCCCTCGATGGACACCTTGCGCCGCCAGGCGGTCAAGGATGGCATGCGCCCCCTGCGGATGGCGGGTGCCCTGCGCGTGGCGCAGGGTATGACCACGCTGGAAGAAGTGGTCGCTGCCACCCCGCCACCGCAGTAGCGACGCCCACACGCCAAGGCCACCCCGGTACCCCGCAGCGTTTGTCGCTGTGATGGCCCCCTCTTTTGCCA
>JAUYGP010000363.1 GCA_030690515.1 Giesbergeria sp. | reverse complement strand
CCAGGCAAGTGGTCGCCGCACAATGGCCGCCCCGTCGCGCTGAGCAAGCGCTCCCCCTTCCCGCAGAGCGAAGCGCTGCGAGAGAAGGGGGAAGTGGCGCAGCCACTCAGGGGGATGTGCTTCATCCTAGACGTCGAAGCGCACGCCCTGGGCGAGCGGTAGCGCATCGCTGTAGTTGATGGTGTTGGTGGCACGGCGCATGTAGCCTTTCCAGGCGTCCGATCCCGATTCGCGGCCGCCGCCGGTTTCTTTTTCGCCGCCAAAGGCGCCACCGATTTCGGCGCCCGAGGTGCCGATGTTCACGTTGGCGATGCCGCAGTCGCTGCCCGTGCTGGAGACGAAGCGCTCGGCCTCGCGCAGGTCGGTGGTGAAGATGGCCGATGACAGGCCTTGCGGCACGCCGTTTTGCAGCGCGATGGCTTCCTGAAGGCTGGCGCAGGTGAGCACGTAGAGGATGGGTGCAAAGGTCTCGTGCTGCACCACGGCGCTTTGTGTGGGCATGCGTACCAGGGCGGGGCGGGCGTACCAGGCGTCCTGGCCCAGGGCCTCGCATTCGCGCGTTCCGCCCAGCACCGTGCCGCCTTGTTCGCGCGCCTGCTCCAGCGCGGTCTGCATCTGTGCAAAGGCAGCGCTATCCACCAGCGGGCCAACAAGCACACCGTCTTCCAGTGGGTCGCCCACGCGCACGCTGGCGTAGATTGTTTCCAGGCGCGCGAGCAGTGGCGCAGCCACGTCGCGGTGCACGATGAGGCGGCGCAGCGTGGTGCAGCGCTGGCCGGCCGTGCCCACGGCCGAGAAGGTGATCGCGCGTGCGGCCAGCTCCAGGTCGGCGCTGGGCATCACCACCATGGCATTGTTGCCGCCCAGCTCCAGAATGCTGCGGCCAAAGCGCTGCGCCACCTCCACCGCCACGGCGCGGCCCATGCGGGTGCTGCCCGTGGCACTGACCACCGGCACGCGCGGCGAGCGCGCCAGCAGCTCGCCCATCTCGCGCCCGCCCAGCAGCAGCGCGCTCAGGCCTGCGGGGGCACAGTCTGCGTGGTCGGCATTGAATTCGGCCATGGCTTGCTGCATGAGGTGCTGGCAGGCAATGGCGGTGAGGGGCGTTTTTTCGGACGGTTT
>JAUYGP010000359.1 GCA_030690515.1 Giesbergeria sp. | reverse complement strand
TGACCCCAATACGAGCGATCCTCGGGGCCAGGTCGGGCTGATGCTGGCGCTGAAGGCCGATACGCTCAAGGCCTTTGATGCGCTGATGCAGGTGCGCAACCTGCAGGTGGAGGTGCGCAACGCGCAGGACGAGAGCCCCCTTATGATGGCGGCCCTGCGCGGTCATCTGGAGGCTGTGCGTGCACTCATCGCGCGCGATGCGGATGTCAACAAGCCCGGCTGGGCGCCTCTGCACTACGCTGCCACGGGCACACAGCCGCAGCAGGCCACCATCATTGCGCTGCTCCTGGAAAACCATGCCTTTATCGACGCCGCTTCGCCCAACGGCACCACGCCGTTGATGATGGCCGTGCACTACGGCACACGCGAGTCGGTGCAGTTGTTGTTGCAAGAGGGGGCTGACCCCTCGCTCAAGAACCAGTTAGGTTTGAGTGCTGCTGATTTTGCCCTGCGTGCCAGCCGCAAAGACATGGCCGACCTGATTGCGCAGACCATTCGCCAGCGTCAACCGAACCGGGGGCGCTGGTAGTTAAGCGGGCGCGGGGCGTGCCTGTAGCCGTGCGTACAGCCCGTCTTGCGCGAGGAGTTCCGCATGGGTGCCTTGCTCAACAATGCGACCACGCTCCATCACAACCACGCGGTCGGCATGTTCAATGGTGGAGAGCCGGTGTGCAATCACCAGGGTAGTGCGCCCCTGCATGAGGCGTTGCAAGGCCTCCTGCACCAGCCGTTCGGATTCGGTGTCCAGGGCGGACGTCGCTTCATCCAGGATCAGGATAGGGGCGTTTTTGTACAGCGCCCGTGCAATCGCCAGGCGCTGGCGCTGGCCGCCCGACAGCTGGGTGGCGTTGTGCCCGACCATGGTATGCATGCCCTGCGGCAGTGCGGCCACATGCTCGGCCAGATTGGCGGCCTGCAGGCACTCTTGCACCCGCTGTGCATCTACGGCCTGTCCAAGGGCGACGTTTGCGGCAATGCTGTCATTGAACATGACCACGTCCTGGCTGACCAGGGCGAATTGGGCTCGCAAGGCAGCCAGGTTCCAGTCCTGTAGCGCATGCCCATCCAGCAAAATGTGGCCCGTGCTGTGCTGCACGAAGCGCGGCAGCAGGTTGACCAGGGTGGTTTTGCCTGCGCCCGAAGGGCCCACCAGCGCCACAATTTCACCGGGTCGCACCTCCAGCGTCACACCATTCAGCGCAGGTGCCTGGTCGGGAGCAAAGGCCACGCTGACGTCCTGCAGCACAATGGCGCCGCCGACTTGGCTGGGGGCATAGTGGCCACCGCTCTCTGCCGGGGTATCTCCCAGCAGATGTAGGCCGCGCTCCAGCGCTGCTACGCCCCGGGTGATGGGGCTGGCCACATCAGCAAGTCGGCGAATCGGAGCGATCAGCATCAACATGGCGGTGATGAAGGCCACGAAGCCGCCCACAGTCACATCCTGCGCAGTACCGGCAACGCGACTTTGCCATAGCGCCACGCAAATGACGGTCGACAGGGCCGCTGCTGCCAGCAGTTGCGTGAGGGGTGTCATGGCAGAGGCGGCAATGGTGGACTTGATGGCCAGGCTGCGTAAGCGACGGCTCAAAATGTCGAACCGCCGGGCTTGCCCAGGCTGTGCGGCATGCAGGCGCACCATGCGGTGCGCGAGCACGTTTTCCTCGACTACGTAAGCCAGCTCGTCGGTGGCTTGCTGCCCACTTTTAGTGAGGTGGTAGAGGCGACGCGAAAGCGTCTTCATGATCCAGGCCACGCCGGGCACGACCACGGCCACGATCAGTGTGAGCTGCCAGTTGAGGTAGAGCAGGTAGCCCAGCAGGGCCACCAGGGTAAAGCCGTCACGCGAAATCCCCAGCAAGGCCTGCACCAGCAGCGTGGCGCCGGTCTGCACCTCGTAAACAACCGTATTCGACAGCGTGCTGGCGCTTTGCCGTGTGAACAGGCCCATTTCCGCCGCTAGAAGGCGGTCAAATAGGGCGGCGCGCAGAGCCAGCATGCCTTCGTTGGCAATGCGGGCCAGCGCATACTGCGCCACAAACTGGGCTAGGCCGCGCACCAAAAAAACGCCCATGATGGCTGCTGGGACCATCCAGAGGTGCAGGGTGCCTTTGGTGAAACCCTGGTCCAGCAAGGGTTGCAGCAATGCTGGAATCAGGGGTTCGGTGATGGCGCCGACCAAAGTGGCAATGACGGCCGCAGTCCAGCCAAGCCGTTGGTTGCCAAAGTAGACGGAAAGCCGGGACAGCCGGACGGTCAGTCGCTCGGAAGGGGGAGGGGGGGCGTTGTCTGGGGCGGGATTGGCGCCGTGATCTGGAGCTTGCATGAAGCCCGGATTCTACTTTTTGCAGCCATGCTCAACAGTTTGTGACACCAGGGTATTTTCCAGTGTGTAACATTCAAGGCTGACAATCGGCTTTTGTCTGGTTGCTCCTGGCTGCGAATGAACAACGAACGATCTCTCCAAACTTTTCTTTCTTCGGCAATGCCGTATCCCTCGCGTCGCCTGCTCATGGCTGCTATGGCCACGCTGGCCGCCGCTCCCGCGCTGGCCCAGTTCCGGGTCGAAGTCTCGGGTGTTGGCATGACGCAGTTGCCCATTGCGATCGCCCCGTTTCGGGACGAGGCCCAGTCACCCCAGAAAATCGCCAGCATTGTGCAGGCCGATCTGGAGCGCAGCGGCCAGTTCCGCAGTGTGGACACGGCCGGGGCACGGTTGGACGAAGTTTCCCGCCCTGATTTGGCGCTTTGGCGCCAGAAAACTGCCGACTCACTGGTCTCCGGCAGCATCACCCGCTTGGGTGATGGGCGTTTCGACGTTCGCTTTCGTCTATGGGACGTGGTGCGCGGGCAGGATCTGGGCGGGCAAAGCTATGTCGTCGTTCAGGGCGATTTGCGCCTGGTGGCGCACCGGATTGCCGATTTTGTCTACGAAAAGCTAACGGGTGATCGGGGTGTTTTCTCTACGCGCATTGCTTACGTCACCAAGGCCGGGCCACGATATAGCCTATGGGTTGCCGATGCCGACGGTGAAAACGCCCAGTCGGCCCTGTCCAGCCCCGAATCCATCATTTCTCCGGCGTGGTCGCCATCGGGCGGGCAGATTGCATATGTGTCGTTCGAATCGCGCAAGCCCGTGGTGTATGTGCACGATGTGGCCACCGGGCGCCGCCGTTTGGTGGCTAATTTTCGAGGTTCCAATAGTGCACCAGCCTGGTCGCCCGATGGGCGCTCCCTGGCCGTCACCTTGAGCCGAGACGGCAACTCGCAGCTCTACACCATCGACGCCAATGGCGGTGAGCCACGTCGGCTTATGCAGAGTGCCGGAATCGATACCGAACCCGTGTTTTCACCAGACGGGCGTAGCATTTACTTCGTCAGTGACCGCGGTGGGGCGCCCCAGATCTACAAGGTTGCCAGTACGGGCAGCAATGCGGAGCGGGTCACCTTCAGCGGCAGCTACAACATATCGCCCAGCCTGAGCCCCGATGGCCGTTTCCTGGCGTATATCTCCCGTATCGGAGGCGCCTTCAAGCTGCATGTGATGGAGCTTGCAACCGGAGCCGTTACCGCCATTACCGACACCACGGCAGACGAGCGCCCAAGTTTTGCGCCCAACAGTCGCCTGATTGTCTAT
>JAUYGP010000348.1 GCA_030690515.1 Giesbergeria sp. | reverse complement strand
CAGCGCGCCCAGTGCCTGTTGACCCAGGCGCCATCGCCCGTGGACGAGAAGCAGTTGCGCGAACTGCATATCCGCCTGCGCAATACCGACGCCGTCAAGGCAGGCTAATCGTCTGTAGGCCTTCGGGCAGAATCAACAGGGCGCCTTCAGGGCGCCCTTTTTTGTACCTGCTTCATGCGCTGATTATTCGGAAGTGATGAACGTGAATCGCCTTGTAAATTTCCGTGTTGCTGTTGCCCTGGCTGCGTTGCTGGCGCTGGCCGCTTGCGGCGAAAAGAAAACCGAGCTGGGCCAGGGCGGCTCGGTAGTAGCGGGGTCTGCAGGCCCGCAGGGCGCGCAGAACGCAGCGCGGGAGCTGGTGCGCTGCGACGCGCCCGTGGCCACGCTGGCGCTGGCCGAGAACCCGAACGGCTATGTGATGGGCACTGGGTACCAGTTGCCGGCTTCGCCCGTCCCTTTGATCAAACTGCTGGCGCAGCAGAGTGGGTGTTTTCGCGTGGTGGACCGCCACGCGGGCCTGCGCGGTACCGTTCAGGAGCAGGAACTGAAAGAGGCGGGCGTGCTGCGCCAGAACTCCACCGTGGCCAAGGGCAAGGGTTACGAGGCCCAGTACACGCTGACGCCCAGTCTCACGTTTAGCGAGCAGGATGCAGGGCGCGGGCTGGCTGGAGTGGTGGCCATGATTCCGGTGCTGCGCGATATTGCGGGGCTGGCCGGGCTGGTGGAACAGGTCAAGTTCAAAGAGGCGCAGACCGCGCTGCTGCTGTCGGACAACGAAACCACCGAGCAGGTGGCCGCTGCTACGGGCTCGGCGCGCACCACCGACCTGGGGCTGGGCGGGCTGGTGTTTGGAAAACTGGGCGGCGCTGCGGGTGTTGGCTGGAGCAATACCAACGAGGGCAAAGTGATTGCCGCCGCCTTTCTGGATGCACATAACCAACTGGTGGTGCAGGTGCGTGCGCTGCAGGCCAAGCCGTTGCCGCCTTTGGTCCCTACAGCGCACGCCACCAAAGGTTGAGCTCCTGGTGGCCTCGGTGCAGCAGTCCTTCAAAATTCCAGAATCGGTGCTGGTCGTGATCCACACGCCTGCACTGGAGGTGCTGCTCATCCGCCGGGCGGGCGATGCCCCCGATGGCGACGCGTTCTGGCAGTCGGTGACGGGGAGCAAGGATTCTCTGCAAGAAGATTTCCGAGCGACAGCGATCCGCGAGGTGCAAGAGGAAACGGGTATTGAGGCCGATGCGCCGGGCTGCGTGCTACGCGACTGGTGGTTGGAAAACGTTTACAGCATCTACCCCCAGTGGCTGCACCGATATGCGCCGGGCGTGCGCGAGAACACCGAGCACATTTTCAGCCTGGAAGTACCTGAAGGTACGGCAGTACAACTGAACCCGCGCGAACATGTGGCCTGGCAATGGTTGCCCTGGCGGCAGGCCGCCCTGGCTTGTTATTCATCGTCCAATGCCGAAGCCTGCCTGCTGCTGCCGCGTTTTGCGGACACGCAACCACCAAATTAAGCAGGGCTGTGCACTAAGTATCAGTAGGGTCCTGGCTGGCGGTGCTGGTTGCCCGTGGGGCAGCGCTGCGGGTGCGCAGCGTCACGGCACCCGGCTGGCGCTCGCTCTCCTGCCCCAGGATGGCGCGGACCGGGGCGGTGCCGCACTGGTTGCGCAACTGGTCCACGGAGACCTGCAGGCTGGCGGCCTGGGGCAGGCGGTCCGTGTAACGCAGCAGCATCTGCTGTGACAAGTCGATCAGCTTGGTGTTCAGGAACTGGCCGCCGCTGACCAGCAAGGCATCGATGGCTGCTGCTGGGTTGCCAGCCAGGCTGTGGGCCATGGCCTCCTCGGCTATCTTGTTGATACGTTGCAGGCAAACGCGTACCCGATCGGCATACGGCGGGTGCTGCATGCACGCATTGGCCATCAGTTCACACAGGCCCCGGGTATTGGCATAGCGCATGCCGATGGCCTCGATCCAGTGGGGGCCCTCTTCCAGTTCGATGGAGGTGCTGGCCAGCACGGCCAGCAGGCTGGCCAGGTTGCAGGCGGCTTCAAAGTCGAAGCCACTGTCCCTGATTTCGCGGGACATGGCTTGCACATCGTTCACGGCCTGGGCTACCTGCCCGCGCTGGATGCTGTGCAGCGTTTGCACCACGCGGGCAAAGCGCTGGATGCGGTGGCTGTCCGGCTTGCGCTCCAGAATGCGGCCGAAATCGGCAATGCAGCGGTCGATGCCCTTGCTGTCTTTTTCAGCCCGGTAGGAGAAGGCCAGAAGCACCAGAGATTGGTAGTCGAACAGCTTGGAGTCAATGCCCAGGATGGCGGCCCGCGCCAGCACCTGCGCCGCTGTGGTTTGGTTGCCCATGTAGTAGGACATCATTCCCAGCTTTTGTAATCGCACGAGGGAGTCGGGCGTCAGTTCACTGGCGGTGCGGTAGGTGTCGATGGCCTGCGCGAAGTTCCCTTGCTCAACCTGGGCGCGGCCCAGTACATCGTAAGCGTCGGCAAAAGCCGGGTCTTCGCCCACGAGGCCTTGCAGTGTCGTGATGGCGCGGCCCGTCTGGCCGGACTCGATCTGCGCGCGTGCCACGCCCAGTTTGGCCCAGGGCAGGGCGCGTGTCTTGATGACGGCCTCGAAGAGCATGCGCGCCTCGTCATGCTGGCCCAGGCGCAGCAGCAATTCCGTGCCTATGCGGGCGGCATACAACCAGTAGGGCTTGCGAGCCAGGAACTGTTCCACGCACAGGTGGGCTGCGGTCTCGAAGTCCTCTTGCTCGATGGCGTCGAAGATGGGGCGCAGATGCACCTTGCGCTGGCGCGCGGCGGTCAGGCGCTCGTGCAGCGTTAGCGGTGTGAAGGGCTTGAGCAGGAAGCCGTCCAGCGCAGATTCGGCGGCCTCGGCCACGGTGGCATAGGTGGCCTCGGAGGTGACCATGAAAAACACGGTGGCAAAAGGCAGCAACTGGGCACGGCGCAGATCGTCCAGCAGCGTTTGGCCCGAGCACTGTGCGCCCGGGAAATACTGGTCGCACAGCACATAGTCGAAAACGGTGTGCTCCAGCCGATTGCGTGCATCCTGTACCCGGTTGCACTGAACGACCTTGGTGGCGCCGTAGTCGCGCAACTGGCCCACCAGCAAGGTGCGCGAGGTGGGGTTGCTGTCCACCACGAGTGCCAGGACGTCCGGAGGGTCTGGTTTCTTGGCTGTAGCCATGGACTGTGGTGGTGCGAGGGCAGTGGGCTGCCCGCCCGATGTAGGAGGATGCCCTGAGTGTATGTCGGCCCACCCGCCGCCTGCCCTGGGAAGACCCGCAGCGCCGTGGCGCACGGCTGGAAGGTGGTGGAGAATGTGTTTATGGAAAACGACGATATTTTGCGGGTGGCCACGTACAACATCCACAAGGGCGTGCAAGGCCTTGGCCCGGCGCGTCGGCTGGAGATCCACAACCTGGGTCTGGCCGTGGAGCAGCTCGATGCCGACATCGTCTGCCTGCAGGAGGTGCGCGGACTGCACCGGCGCGAGGCGGCGTATTTCCAGCGCTGGCCTGATGTGCCCCAGGCCGAGTTTCTGGCGCCCGAGGGCTACGAGGCGGTGTACCGCACCAATGCTTTCACCAAGCATGGTGAGCACGGCAACGCGCTGCTCACGCGCTGGCCGGTCATTGGCCACCAGCACGAAGACATCTCCGACCACCGGTTCGAGCAACGCGGCCTGCTGCATGTGGAAGTGGGAGCGCATGGCCGCCAGGTGCACGTCATCGTCGTGCACCTGGGGCTCATCCCGGGCAGCCGTGTAAGGCAGATTGCACAACTCCAGCGTTTCATCGAGCGTGAAGTACCCACGGGCGCGCCGCTGGTGGTGGCCGGGGATTTCAACGATTGGGGTCTGCAGATCAAGCGCATGCTGGCGGGTTTTGGTCTGTATGAGTTTGACGACGCCCGCGCTTTCACCTACCCGGCGCGGCTTCCTCTGGCGCAGCTCGATCATGTCTATGTGCGTGGCCTGACCCCGCTGGGCCTGCATGTGCCGCGCGGACGCATCTGGTGGCGCATGTCCGACCATTTGCCGCTGATTGCTGAATTCAGGCTTTGATGGCCCAGACCCCCGACTTTGCCCAGGATCACCAGATACGGCTGCTCCAGGGTACGCAGGAGTTTTTTCCAGCACTCATCGAGGCCATGGATGCGGCACTGGCCGATATCCAGTTCGAGACCTATATTTTTGACTTCACGGATTCCGGCGCGAAGGTGGCCGAGGCCCTGATGCGTGCCGCCCAGCGGAGTGTGCGCGTGCACCTCGTGGTCGATGGTGTGGGCACGGGCCGCTTGCCGCAGGCATGGGCCGATCGCATGCGCAGTGCGGGCGTGCAAGTGCAGGTGTATTCGCCGCTCGGTCCCCTGGGGCTGTTGTTGCCGCAGCGTTGGCGCCGCCTGCATCGCAAAATGTGCGTGGTCGATGGGCACCTGTTGTTTTGTGGCGGTATCAACGTACTGGACGATTTTCATGATCCCAACTATGGCGTTCTGACCGCGCCGCGGCTTGACTTTGCGGTGGTGGTCACCGGTAGCCTGGTGCTGCCCGCCAGCGATGCCATGGAGCAGCTGTGGTGGCGTATGCAGGCCGTGCGCGACGTGCGCCAGCGCCATCTGCCCAAGGCTTTGCAGTCCCTGCGCGCAGCCGGTGCGGCGCAGCACGCAGCGGAGGCGTTCGACAACCGCAGCGGCATCCGTGCCGCCTTGCTGTTGCGTGACAACGTGCGCAACCGCACCCGCATCGAGAAGGCCTACCGCCGCGCGATTGGCGCGGCGCGTGAGGAAATCATCATCGCCAACGCCTACTTTCTGCCGGGCGGCAAGCTGCGCCGTGCGTTGGTCATGGCGGCCCGCCGGGGTGTACGGGTGCGTCTGCTGCTGCAGGGGCGGTACGAATACTTCATGCAGTACCACGCGGCGCGCCCGGTGTATGGCGCGCTGCTCAGGGCCGGGATCGAGATCCATGAGTATGAGCCGAGTTTTCTGCACGCCAAGGTGGCGGTGATCGATGCCCTGGGCGCCAAGCCCTGGGCCACGGTGGGCTCCTCCAATCTCGATCCGCTCAGTCTGCTGCTCGCGCGTGAAGCCAATGTGGTGGTTGAAGATGCCGCCTTTGCAGCCGAGTTGCGGGCGCGGCTGGAGCATGCCATGCAGCACGAGGGCCGGGGTCTGGATCCTGCGCGCTATGCCGAGCGCACCTGGCGCGAGCGGGTGCTGGACCGCGTGGCCTTTGTGCTGGTGCGGCTGGCGCTGTGGCTCTCGGGCAGTCGCTATTGATGTGCAGGTGACGGAATGCTATGTAATTCATAGCTGCTTGCGCTTGTTGGGTAAGCTCTAGAGGCCTAAAAACCCTGAAAAACGGTGGCGTTTGATCGCTGGTACCATGCGTCCATGTCCAGACCAACTGCAGCCGACATGGCGCCCGATCCCCGGGATGAAGGGGTTCCTGTTTCCGTCAAGATCCGTGAGCGGCTCGTCGCAGCGCGCAAGCGCTTCAACGCGAACGACAACATTGCCGAGTTCATCCAGCCGGACGAACTAGCGGCTTTGCTGGACGAGGTCGAGGTCAAGATGCAGGGTGTGCTCGACAGCCTGGTCATCAATACCGACACCGACCACAACACCCAGAACACCGCGCGCCGCGTGGCCAAAATGTACCTCAACGAGGTGTTCAAGGGCCGCTACGTGCCCCAGCCACCGATCACCGAGTTTCCGAACGCCGAGCACCTGAACGAGCTGATGATCGTGGGCCCGCTCACGGTGCGCAGTGCCTGCAGCCACCATTTTTGCCCGGTGATCGGCAAGATCTGGATTGGTGTCATGCCCAACGAGCACACCAACGTGATCGGCCTGTCCAAGTACGCGCGTCTGGTGGACTGGATCATGGGCCGGCCACAGATCCAGGAGGAAGCCGTGGTGCAATTGGCCGACCTCATCATGGAAAAAACCCAGCCCGACGGCCTGGCCATCGTCATGGAAGCCAGTCATTTCTGCATGTCCTGGCGCGGTGTGCGCGAGATGGACAGCAAGATGATCAACTCCGTGATGCGCGGTGTGTTCCTCAAGGACCCATCGCTGCGCCGCGAATTTTTGTCTCTCATCCCCGGAAAGAACTGACCATGTTGGTACGCCTGCTCTATGCCAGCCGCGCAGTGGACACCTCTGCCGCCGCCATCGAAGCCATTCTGATGCAGTCCCGACAGCACAACCCGGGCTGCGGTATCACCGGCATCCTGTGCTACGGAGGCGGGGTTTTTCTGCAGGCCATCGAGGGCGGTCGTCCGGCGGTGAACGAGCTCTACGGCCACATCCAGCGCGACCCGCGCCACAAAGATGTGGAGCTGCTGCACTACGAAGAAATTGCCGAAAGGCGCTTTGGTGGCTGGACCATGGGGCAGGTGAATCTCTCCAAGATCAACCACTCCATCCTGCTCAAGTATTCCGAGAAGCCCGAGCTCGACCCGTATGCGGTGTCGGGCAAGGTGTCGTTTGCGCTGCTCGAAGAACTCATGGCCACCGCCTCCATCATCGGCAGAGCATAAAAAAGCGGGGCACTTTGCTACTGCGCCAGCCGATTCCGGGCCTGCTGTGCTCGCCGTACGGGAGTACGGCTTCGCGCATCGACCCAGACTAGGCGGGCTCGCTACGCAAATTGCCCCACTTTTTGCCATCCTGTTGTTCTAGGAGGCTGTCGGACTTGGAGCCGACGATTTCCAAGTCCGACAGTCTCCTGGAGGGTCGCAGCAGCGGCCTTTTTCTTTTTCTCCCCGGTTCGTGACCCCCACTGCTTTCGCTCTCATCATCCTGGCCGGTCTGATCCATGCCGGCTGGAACATCGTCGCAAAGAAGGCGGGTGGCGACGCGCGCTTTGCGTTTTTTACGGCGGTGCTGATGATGCTTTTCTGGGCACCGCTGGGCTGGTGGGTGGGGCGCAGCGTTGTGCCGCTGTGGGGCGTGCGTGAATGGGCCATCGTTGGCGTGAGCGGCGTGCTGCATGTGCTGTATTACGTCATCTTGCTGCGCGGCTACCGCAAGGCCGACCTCACGGTGGTGTATCCGCTGGCGCGGGGCTCTGGGCCTCTTTTGTCGTCGCTGGTGGCCATCATGCTGCTGGGCGAGCAGATCACGGTGCTGGGTTTGCTGGGTATTGCGGGCGTGGTGGGTGGCGTGTTCCTGATCGCCGGTGGGCCGGGGTTGCTGCGCGCCGCCCACGACCCGCAGGCGCGTGCTCGCGTGCACAAGGGCATCGCCTACGGTTTACTCACCGGCCTGTTCATCGCCAGTTACACGGTGGTCGATGGCTATGCCGTCAAGGTGCTGCTGATGTCACCCATCCTGATCGATTACATGGGCAACTTTGTGCGCGTGGCCTTGCTGGCTCCCGTCGTGCTGCGCGACCTGCCAACCGCCGCCGTGCTGTGGCGCGTGCAGTGGCGCTATGCGCTGCTGGTGGGTGCCGTCAGCCCGGTGGCCTATGTGTTGGTGCTGTACGCCATGCAACAGGCGCCGCTGTCGCATGTGGCGCCAGCGCGGGAGGTGTCCATGCTGTTTGCTGCGCTGATCGGGGGGCATCTGCTGGGCGAGGGCGACCGGCTGGCGCGCGTTGTGGGCGCTGCGTGCATTGCCTTGGGTGTGACCGCCCTGGCATTGGGATGAACGGCATGCAGGACCGGCCGCTGCTGCTGGGCGTGGATTTCTCCAGCAGCCCCGGCCCGCGCAAACCCATTGTGATGGCCCTGGGCGAACGTGCGGGTACGCGCGTGCGCCTGCAGTCGCTACAGATTTTTGAAACCCTGGAGGCGCTGGGCCGCTGGCTGGCGGTGCCGGGGCATTGGGTGGGTGGCTTTGACCTGCCTTTGGGCCTGCCCCGTGAACTGGTGCAGCAGCTCGGTTGGCCACAGGATTGGGAGGCCTGCATGCGGCGCTACGGCCAGCTCTCGCGTACCGAGATTCGAGACACCTTTGCAGCGTTCTGCGCTGCACGCCCGGCCGGGGCCAAGTTTGCCCACCGCGCCACCGACCGGCCTGCCGGGTCCAGCCCGAGCATGAAGTGGGTCAACCCGCCAGTGGCTTACATGCTGCACGCCGGGGTGCCG
>JAUYGP010000335.1 GCA_030690515.1 Giesbergeria sp. | reverse complement strand
GTGCTCATAGATCACGCGAGCGCAGCAGGGTATTCGCTCATTGCTGTCGGAAACGCCTAATTTCAGCCCAGTCAGGCGTGTGATGCGATTCTTGAATGACGGGAACAGGACGGTCTGCGTCATTTCAAGCCCGGTCAGGGTTTCGTAGTCGTTGAGAAAACGGTATTCGCTACACCGCCAATTTCAAGGCCATGTACCCGAAATTGGCGCAACGATACCAGGCGGCGCTGGTTCCGTTCTTCCTCGATGGCATTGCACCGGAGCAGTTCCAAACCGACAACCTGCATCCCACGGCACAGGCGCAGCCACGCATTTTGCAGAATGTGCTACAGCAACTGGAACCGCTGTTGCAGGACGAACGCCAGCGGCGGAAATGAAAAGCCTCTTTGTCACCCCGCGAGAATTCAGTCGGGGACAAACCATGGCAGAAGCGGGCCTTGCCCGCGAATCGTTCGGTTACAGGGTGTGGACGCCTTGTGCTGGCCTATTCACTTGGCCGTATCCCGGTAAAATCTGCAGGTGTTTTTCCCGCTTTGCTTTGCCACGTACATTGCCGCATCTGCCTGCTTGATGAGTGTTTCAGAATCCGGGGAATCCACCGGGAACATGGAAATGCCGATACTCCCCCCCACATGGCACCGCTGACCCTTTATATTGAAAGGCTCCGACAGGGCCGCAATTATCTTGTTTGCCATCAATGCCGTGTTTTCTCTGGATCCGATATTGCTTAGCACGAAAATGAATTCATCCCCCCCCACTCGCGCCACCGTATCCGAGGCCCGGATAAGCCCTTTCAGCCTTTTGGCGACCTCTTGCAACAACAAATCGCCCCCATCGTGCCCCAACGTATCATTGACTTGCTTGAATCCGTCAAGATCAAGAAACAAGACAGCCGCCTTGTAACTATTGCGTTTAGCCAAAGAAACGGAATGCTCGAGGTTATCCAGAAACAGCGCCCGGTTCGGAAGGTCTGTCAGATAATCGAAGTGGGCAAGATGCGCTATCTTTTGCTCTGCCAGCTTGCGTTCTGTTATATCCCGGACGATGCCGATGAAGTAACGCTGCCCGCCCAGCATCATTTCCGATGTGGCCAATTCCATGGGAAACAAATCGCCGTTTTTCCGGATGGCTGTTACCTCGCGCCTGCGCACGCCGAGGATATGTCCTTCGCCGATATATAGATAGCGATTGATGTAGTCATCGTGCTTGCTCTTATCGGGTTCGGGCATCAGCATTTTTACGTCTTTGCCAAATACGTCCTGCTGTAAATAGCCAAATATCTGCTCGGCTGCGGGGTTGAATCCGTTAATCTCACCGGTTTCATTGATGGTGATAATGCCATCCATCACGTTATTGATGATGGCCTGCAACTGGCTTTGGCTTTTCTCGAGTTCGCCCTTGATCTGCTTCAGGTTCGTCACCATCTGCCAGAACAATTTGACTTCAGGGCCGCTTGCGACCCTCTTGTCATTGCCAAAAATCCTGGCCGCCTCTTCGGCGATGGAATCATCGTGCGACAAGTTGTACACGATGCAGTCCGGATAGTTCTTGCAAGCTTGCAGCGCCGCAACCGCACTCCCATAGGTCGGGATCCCGTGGCTTTGCGCCAGCTTGATCCCGGGTGCATCAATGTTCGAGTCCGCTATAGCGATGACTTCAACCAGCTTGTCTTCCAGAAACATCTCAAGCAGTGAAGAACCACCGCGGCCCGCCCCGATAATCAGCACCGGATGACCTTGAGTTTTTCGTGGCGCCATATTCATTCCATTTTCACTTTAGCGGCAAGCGCTTTCACTGGCATAAGTCCGGCATACTAACATCCAACCTCACAATAAATCACCATCGGATTGATAGTCACTTTTTCCGTTCGGGCAAGGTCAACGCAAAATACCTAATGCCACGGCAAACCACAGCGTTGCCAGCCGGATCAGCACGGTCGCGGCAACTGCTTGCGGTTGTGCAACATGGTTCAGCATAAGCAAGGCGACCATGGTGGCTTCCGCGCCGCCCAGGCCGCCGGGCAAGAAACTGAGCGCACCGACCAGCATGGAAAAAGCATAGATGAATAGCGCGGTCGGTAATGACAAGTCGCTGCCGAGAGCGTGCATGATGTAGTAGAAAGCCAGCCCTTCCGCGCCCCATGCCACCAGTCCGAGCGTGATGCCATACAGCAACATCGGCAGACTGAAACAGCGCCCGGAATGCAGCACAATCTCGATGCTGTGGCTGGCCAGCTTGCCCAGCCGCGCAGGCAGCTTGCTTTGCGCGAAAGACTCGATCACCCGCAGCCATCCGGTTTGCTGGAGCACCGCCAGCACTACCAGGATCATCAACGGATAGATGCTATGGATGCCTCCCTCCTTAATCGCTGAACAATTGTGGCGCTGCGATAAAACAGCCGTCAATCAGGAAGAAGCCACCCCGCATGGGTTGGATCCTCTGATGGAGACGGCATCAAAGTGCCCAGGGTGTGATAAACCAAGGTCTTCACTCAACCACAGAGGATCCGCCATGAATCGTAATACAGGAATGAACGCCGGACAAATCATCGGCACCATGAACGGCATGCAGGTGTTCGGTCTGGACATCGCCAAACACGTGTTTCAGCTGCACACCGTGAACATGGGGACGGGTGAAATTGTCAACGCGCAGATCAAGCGCGCCAAGGTGCTGGCGCACTTTGCCAACCACGCGCCTTGCCTGGTGGCCATCGAAGCCTGTGGAGGCGCGCACCACTGGGCACGTGAACTGAGCAAACTTGGGCACACGGTGCGACTGCTGCACGCCAAGATCGTGCGCCCCTTTGTCAGCGGCAACAAAACCGATGCCACCGATGCCCGTGCCATCTGGTTGGCGGTGCAGCAGCCTGGGGTGAAGTTTGTGGGCACCAAGACGGCCATGCATCAAGCAACGCTTACCTTGCACCGCCAGCGCGAGCTGCTCATGAAAATACGCATCATGCAGACCAACGCCTTGCGCAGTCTGCTCTACGAGTTTGGGGCCACCTTTGCCAAGGGCAAAAGGGCCTTGTTCAAGGACATTGAGGCAACCCTTGAAGGACTGGCGCATACATTGCCGCAGCTGGTGCGTGACAGCCTGCGCGAGCAGGTGGTTGATCGTGTTTGCCGCCATTGACTTGCAGAAGCTCGGTTTCTCGCAAGAGTTTGTGCGCTCCAGCGCGGCCAATTTTTACCGCATTGTCTTCATCATTGCGCTGGTCGAGTGGACCACCGTGGCGCGCATGGTGCGCGCCTCCACGCTGAGCCTGATGACCCGTGAGTTCGTGCTGGCGGCGCGCACCCAGGGCGCCAGTGCGCGCCACATTCTGAGTGTGCACGTGTTGCCCAACACCACCTCGCCGATCATCGTGGCGCTGAGTTTGGCGGTCGGGCAGATCATCCTACTGGAGAGCACGCTGAGCTTTCTCGGCCTGGGCATCCAACCACCCACCCCAAGCTGGGGCAACATGCTCAACAACGCGCAAGAGCTGATCTCGCGCGCGCCGGCCCTGGCGCTCTACCCCGACCTGTTGATCTTTGTGACCGTCATCGCGGTCAATTTTCTGGGGGATGGGCTGCAGGATGCGTTTGATCCGCGGGCGGAGTCGCATTGAGGCCCTGCCCCACCAACCACTCATCCGGGAGACGCAAAGCCCCGCCCCCCACCAGGCAGACCCGGCCACCCACCTGAACGCGCAATTCAGAATCACCTATGACTGTTGCGTGCAGGATGCTGGGGCGGTGTAGAAACCGACCCTGCGCCAAGGCCTGCGTCTCGCCGCGGGTCGCCGCGGGTCGCCAGTCTGATCTTGCCCCCGAAAAACGGACTCCATAGCTGATGGTTAAATTCAGACATTGGAGATTACGAAATGAGCAAGAGGAAAGATGGACAAGTACGTGGGCAATACACGCTGGAATACCGCCTCCAAAATTCATCCACACCTCACGATCTCTGTCGGTGGCATCACACTGTCTTGTTGCAGCTCCCACACCCCCATCCAGGTCATCCAGCTTGCCGATAAGCAGCTTTACAAAGCCAAGCAACAAGGGCGCAATCGAACATGCTGGGACGAACTGATCGCCTGCCCCATCCCTTCTTGAATCTGGAACTGGTGTCCGCCGCTGATGGCCCCGAGCGTTTTGGCGTGGGCATGGAGCAGGCGGGTGAAGCAGCTTGAGCGGTCGACTGAATTTGCCAAAAAATTCAATTCTGCAAGAAAAATCATGCCCTAGCCCTCGTAGAACGTGCGCAAGCAGCTATACATTTAATACCAACTTAGACAGCAGGCGCTTGGACATCTGCTGCGTGGTTTTGCGCACAAAGCTTTGCAGGCGCAGGGCCAGGGTCTTGGCGCCCGGCGACAAATCTGGCTGTACCGCCGTGATGGCGGCCTCCATGGCGACGGGAACACGTTGGGCCATGTCAGCGGCAATGCCCAGTGCAAACGCCGCACGAATGCCCATGCTCTGAGCCATTTGCTCCACATGGCCGCGTGTCATGGCACCGGGCAAAACTTCACCGCCGATGGCCAACGCAAACTCGCGTGACAAGCCGGGGTAGATGCGGGTGCACATCAGGTCATAAAACGGTGTCAGCCGGATGCCTCCGCCGGGCGCACGATAGATTGACAGGTTTTTGGCATGGCCGTCGTTGTTGCCGGTGTACAGGTTGAAAAACAGCCAAGCCAGAAAATTCTTCAAATCCACCGCCGGCACGCTGCTGTAGTGGCGAATCAGTTGCGCACATTCGGCCACACCCGGGCCGCCCTCCTTCTCGTACTTCTTGTCTGAGGCGATGGCGCTGAGCTGGCACAGGTCGTACTGCATGAGTCGGCCCAGCGAGCCGTCAGGGCGCAGTTGGCGATCAAAACGCTGCACCACGCAGGCCTGTGTGAGGGGCTCGTAAAACACCTCTGCCGTCGGCAGACCGCACAGCGCGGCGGTGCGCATGATGAGGGTCTCGTTGGCGGCCGAATGCCAGACTTTGGCCAGCCGCTTGATGTCGGGCTTGAGGATGTGGGTCGATGGTGATGTGCCCAAGGGCAGTTGCGGCAGGCCGTCGGCAAACAAGGCAATCGCCGCTTTGTCCTGTGCGCCCGACAAGGAAATGCGGGTTTGCGGAGCCTGCAAGTCAAGCGCTGCCGCACTTGGCTGCCCCAGGCGTGCGGCCAGTGCCGCCCAGGTGGTGGCTTGGTAGGCTGGGCGCTCGGGTTGCTGGCCCGCTGGCAAGATGACAAAGCCGCCCGCCGTGTCTCCCGCCACTTCGCGCAACAGGGCAAACAGGGTGGAGGCCTTTTTGCTGCTGACAATGAAACGGCGCAACTCACCCTCGGGCAGCAGGTTTTCAAAAAATGCCGTGACCGCCGCGCTGCTGATCGGGCCAGCTTCCGGTGTGATGGCGGCAATTTGCGCCGTTTCGGGGCGGGCCAGCCACTCGGCGCTGTAGGCGAAGGACAAAGGCGCACTGTCAAACACGTGGCCCACCAGTTGGTCACCGAAAAAAACCGCCAATTGCGTACTGCTTGGATCAGGCATCATGGCTGGCTCCCGCCTTGGCGCGAATCACCACCTCCAGGCCCAGCAAGTTCAGCACATCAAGCACCTTTTGCAATTGCAATGTGGGCTTGCCCTGCTCCAGCTCGACGATGAAGCGGTTGCCAGTGTTGCTCAAGCCAGCCACGTCAAGCTGCGTGAGCGCGATCTGCTGGCGGCGTTCGCGGGCCAGTTGGCCGAGTTCGACCGTGGTCTGGATGACCTTGCCGGTGGCTGTCAAAAAATGACCGCTCGGGATGATTTTGCTGCTTTCGTCCATGATTTGCCCTGGTGCTTACCGTTCGGTAATTTTAGGGCGGATTGGATGGGGGTGGGGGTGAAAATGACCTATCGGTCATTTTGTTGATTCGGCTACCGGCTTGAATCCCATGCTGAAACTGTTGGGTGATTCATTCTTTGGCTTGACACCTTTGTGCGCGGGCTGTGTCTTGCGTTGGCGGTAGGTCAAGGTGGTGTGCATCAAAACACATCTCACGGGATTCAAGCGGCATCATGAGGCGTGCGGGTTTTGGGTTTGATTTCCTGGTTTGTCAAAAATAATAGCTGCTTGCGCAATATTCATAAGCGCTAAAGCCAGATTTTTCATAAATTAAGAAATGAAAGTGATGGCTGCGAATACCCTATGGAGCCAAGGCCGATCTGGGTTCTGCTAGGCCTTTACGACTGCACGCAGCCTTGGCAGCTCACTCCGTTGCTGTTGGACGTGTCTAGAAAGCCAATCTTGCGGCGAGACTTTGTTCGGAAAAGCCAGTATGGCCAGCAAAATTTTCTCGATCCATATCTGAAGGTGATCAATTCCGACGGAAAGTGCCTCCATTCGCTTCCCACCCATACTGCCCCCGTGTGCCAAACGGTTTCTAATTGCATCGAGACCGTCTTCGTTTGGGTCGATGATCGGCCATAGCCCACCAACGCCTGGGGGAAAAGCGGTCATGAGTGCCGGAATCTTCTTGTCAATCCTTCTCATATCGGGAAACCACGTTTTTGCAAGTCCCTCCAAGGCAGTGAACATCCGTAAAAAGCTTCCCTCAATGGACGACTCCACGGCCGGGTGAATCGAGAAGATCGCCTGCCGCACAGCATCCCGTTGTTGATCCGTCAAAGCAGACCAGCGAACTGCAACGGACGAGAAATAATCTTCAAGCTCGTTTTCATCGATGAGCGGCCCGGTAGCCTCCTCTTCTGTGGTCGAACGCTGGCGGTTGAGTGGATACATCCACTCCTCCAGGTGTCGCTCCTTGGTAGCTGCAACCACGACATGTACCACTGCGAGATGACGCGCTGCCAGCGTGAGAAGAAGGCAGGCATCCTGGCCCAACTGCTGAATTTCTTCTAGCTGACCCCATCTCAGTGATTGGCTTTGCTTAACCACCAGTACGGGGGAACTTCCCGCAACCAATTGATCAAACTTTCCTTGATGCCAGTTCCAATGCCGATGAAGTTCCAGTTTCACAACCCTGCTCGCAAGCCGCATTTTTAGAGTGCGAAATTGCAATACTTTGACCTTCCTGTTGCCACGGTAGTCGGTGATAGGAATAGTGTGAGGACTACCGTAGTTCAGATCACTCAAGCGAAACGAGATGGTGGTCAAGGTTTCACACGGATCGGCCTCAGCCGCAGCGCCCTTTCCCAGTCGACGCTTGAATCGCAATCGGCCAATGTCGTCGATCATGATGTCAGCACCGTGAACTCTCTGGCCAAGTTTCGTGTTGACCCGGCGAACATGCAGGGCATCGGCCTCAACCTCGAATCCCCATGCTGGATCAATCTCGCTAACCATGCGTTGCGAACCAATAGTGCCGTCAAAAGAACGCGGATGCGGAGAAGACGCAGGATCTGACCCGGTAACTTGAATGCGTGCGTCCTCGTGGCAATCGATCAGCAGCCACAGCTTGACTCCGCAGAGCGGACTGGGTCGCCCGTTGATGACAAAGCGGGCATCGAATTCGTGCGATGGCTTGATGTCCACATAATCTGTGATGTGGTGTCTAGTGGTCATGTACCCTCCGATGGCTGGAGCTGGGCTCAGAAGTGTTTGATCCGAAGAACTTGTACTTCCACGGAATGCTCAGAGTTAAATTCATAGATTCGTCCGTTTTAGCAAGTTCCGACTTCATTCAGATTGACGGCCTGCAGAATCCCAATCTTGGTCAGTCAATAAAGTCCAAACCGATCGCAGCAACGGTTTGCACATTATGTTCTTGGCGTTTGAGCCGAGCCTTTGCAGCCACCACAGCATTACGCCGAGTGCATTCGTGCGCAGTCAAATATGAGCCTCATATCTCTAGTTTTATGAAAATTGCCAAATTTAATCGCCGAACATCCAAATCAAGAGGCTTACTGTTTTATCGCTTGCTCCAGCAAGCTGTTATGACAAAGCCGGTCACCTACCAGAAGGTGGTGGAAAAGCGGGAAAAATCAGGGAATTGATGTCTTTGGAGCTAAAGGGATACCCCGTACGCCCATCCAGTCTTTACGCATCCACTCATACCGAGCAGCCAGACAGCAAAAAGCCCGAACCGTTGCCAGTTCGGGCTCTGTGTGCAAGTTTCGGTCTTGGCGTTACTTACGCACCGGCGGCAAATTGGTGCAGCTCCCATGCGCCACCTCCGCCGCCATGCCGATGGATTCCCCCAGCGTCGGGTGCGGGTGAATCGTTTTGCCGATATCCACCGCGTCCGCGCCCATCTCGATCACCAGCGCAATCTCGCCGATCATGTCGCCGGCGTGGGTGCCGACCATGCCGCCGCCGAGGATCTTGCCGTGGCCATGCGCTTCTGGCGAATCGTCAAACAGCAGCTTGGTGACGCCTTCGTCGCGGCCATTGGCAATGGCGCGGCCGGAGGCGGTCCAGGGGAACAAGCCCTTCTTGACCTTGATGCCCTGCGCCTTGGCCTGGTCTTGCGTGAGGCCAACCCAGGCCACTTCGGGGTCGGTGTAGGCCACGCTCGGGATCACGCGGGCGTTGAAGGCGGCGGCGGCCAGTTCCTTGTTGCCTTGCAGTTCACCGGCAATCACTTCGGCCACCACATGCGCCTCGTGCACCGCCTTGTGCGCCAGCATCGGCTGGCCGACGATGTCGCGGATGGCGAAGATGCGCGGCACATTGGTGCGCATCTGGATAGCGACGTTGATGAAGCCGCGGTCCGTCACGGCAACGCCGGCTTTCTCGGCCGCGATCTTCTTGCCGTTGGGTGTGCGGCCGACGGCCTGCAGCACCAGGTCGTAGGTCTGCGGCGCGGGTGCGGTTCCACCCTCTTCGGCCGGCGCAAACGTCACCTGAGAACGCAAAAAGACAGGGGTATAAAAGCCTAAAGATCAGCAACTCGATCACAATGATGAGCCACACCGACAGGTCGCCCACCAGGCGGGGGCTTGCATCAGCGTTTGAGTTCCGTTCGCTTGGCGTCAACGATGGCCCATTCGTCCGCACCGGAGAGTGCCGCCATGCGTGGGGTGGTTTTCCATTGGGGCACAAGGCACACATCCACACATTCTGTGTATTTGCAGTGGATACACGATCCGGTCAAAACAATGGTCATGCTGACGCTCCCGCCGTCTCCTGGCCTCAAATGATCACGATGGCGCCGGGGGGCGTTTTGACACGCCCAAGCGGTTGAATCTATCCGTTATCCGTACCACCTCTCTACTGAAAGCGCCCGCGCAGGTGCCATTCGCCCGGCGCGATGTCGTTGGCGATGGCAATCCGTGTGGCTTCGTCGACCCCTGGACCGGTCGGGTCATACAGGCCGCAAGACCGTAATGCCTGCCGCACATTGATGGCCTGTCCGAGGTGCTCATAGATCACGCGAGCGCAGCAGGGTATTCGCTCA
>JAUYGP010000332.1 GCA_030690515.1 Giesbergeria sp. | reverse complement strand
GAGACCGGAAACATCCAGGTGCGTGGGGCCAATGTGTTCTCGGGCTACTGGCGCATGCCCGAAAAAACCGCCGAGGAATTCACGCCGGACGGCTGGTTCAAGACCGGCGACGTGGGCGTGGTGGACGAGAGCGGCTACGTGCGCATCGTGGGCCGCAGCAAGGACCTCATCATCAGCGGCGGCTACAACGTGTACCCGGCCGAGGTGGAGGGCTTCATCAACGAGCTGCCTGGCGTGATGGAGAGCGCCCTGGTCGGCGTGCCGCACCCCGATTTTGGTGAGGTCGGCGTGGCCGTGGTCATCGCCAGGTCGGGCGCTGCGCTGGACGGCGATGCCATCCTGTCCACCCTCAGGTCACAACTGGCCAACTTCAAGATACCCAAGCGCTGCTTCGTTGCCCAGGAATTGCCGCGCAACACCATGGGCAAAGTGCAAAAGAACCTGCTGCGCGCGCAATACCAGGGGCTTTTTACCTGAAAAGAAGCAGATGCTCTGTATATAGGTACAGGGCGTTTTTGCTATTGAAATAGTAGCTATTGGCGCTTTATGGATAAGCGCTCGATGTCAAAAACACTTGGAATTAACGCAGCACAAGCACCGGAATGTGCGAATGCGTCAGCACATGCTGCGTTTCGCTGCCCAGCAGCAAGCGCTTGATACCTTTGCGGCCGTGCGAGGCCATCACGATCAGGTCGCACTTGTGCTTCTTGGCGGCGGCAATCACTGCCTCGGCCACCAGGTCGGATTTGGCTACGACGGCCTTCACGGCCAGACCCTGGGTTTCACCCCGGCTTTTGATTGCGTCTACCATGACCTGAGCCGCATCACCCCATTGCTTTTCAATGCGACGGATATCGCTGGCCTCCACGGGGAGCCCGCCTTCAAAGTAGCTGCGCGGATAGCGAGGAACCACTTTCAGCGCGATCACGGTAGCGCCTGTGAGTGCGGCCAGCGAGAGGCCGCTTTCCACGGCTTTGTCAGACAGTTCGGAACCGTCGGTGGCGATCAGAATGCGTTTGTACATAAGGGCTCCTGGGGTGGGAATACCTTGATTAAAGTAAAAAGTTCGGTTTTTGGGTTGATGCAAGTCAATCAATTCAAGATGCAAAAACGGTAAGCTTGCGCCATGTCAATGATTCCCATAGCGGCTCCGGATACGCAGGAGGCGAGTGTCGCCGCGTCCACGCCGTTTTCTTCTGTTGGAGCTGGCGCGGAAACGCTGCTCGACGATCCGCAGGAATGGGCCTCGTTTGGACGCCAGTGTCCTGACACGGCGGAGCAAAGCGGTGCATGGGAGTCGCATGTTGTGGTCGATGGCATGCACTGCGCCACCTGCGCGCTGACCATTGAAGAAGCCTTACTCGCTGTTCCTGGTGTGGCCCAGGCCGAAGTCAGCGCCGCAACGCAGCGCGCCCGCGTGGTGTGGCGGCCCGGTCAGGTGCTGCCTTCGCAGTGGCTTGCCGCGGTACGCAAGGCCGGTTACCGCGCCTTGCCGGCCATGGATGCCATGGCGCGTGAGCAGCGCGTGCGCGAGCACCGCCAGGCCCTGTGGCGCTGGCTGGTGGCCGGGTTCTGCATGATGCAGGTCATGATGTACGCATGGCCTGCCTACATCGCCGATCCCGGGGATCTGACGGCCGAAATGGAGCGCTTGCTGCGTTGGGCATCCTGGGTTCTGACGCTGCCCGTGGTCATTTTTGCCTGTGGCCCGTTCTTTGGAAATGCGCTGCGCGACATCCGCCAACGCCGTGTGAGCATGGACCTGCCTGTAGCGCTGGGTATGGCCATCACTTTTGTGGTCAGCACCGCGGGCACGTTCGAGCCCGATGGCGTTTTTGGCCGCGAGGTGTATTTCGATTCACTCACCATGTTTGTTTTCTTTCTGCTCACCGGGCGCTGGCTGGAGCTGCGCCTGCGCGACCGGACGGTGGGCGCGCTCGAAGCAGTGATGAACCGCCTGCCCGACAGCGTGGAGCGGCGTGGTGCTGACGGTCGCTTTGAGCGCGTGGCGGTACGTCGGCTGGTGCCCGGCGATGTAGTGCGTGTGCTGCCGGGCGAGGCCTTTCCGGGTGATGGTTGCATTACGGAAGGCACCACGTTGGTGGACGAGGCATTGCTCACGGGCGAGTCCGTGCCCCTGGCGCGCGGCGTCGGCGGGGCGGTAGCGGCCGGCAGTTACAACCTGCAATCGGCGGTACTGGTGCGAATGCAGCAGGTGGGGGCCGAGACACGCTTTGGTCAGATCGTGGCTCTGATGGAGAGCGCCTCGCTACAAAAACCCCGCCTGGCGCGCATTGCGGACCAGGTGGCTCGTCCATTTTTGGTGCTGGTGCTGCTGGCGGCAGGGGCTGCCGCGCTGTGGTGGTGGCCTACCGATCCAAGTCATGCTTTGATGGTGGCGGTTTCTGTGCTGATCGTGACCTGCCCCTGCGCCTTGTCGCTGGCAACGCCCGTGGCCATGCTGTCGGCTGCTGGTGCCCTGGCGCGCCAGGGCGTTCTGGTGCGCAATCTGCAAGGGCTCGAAGCCCTTGCGTCCATTGATACCGTGGTGTTTGACAAGACAGGCACGCTGACCCGCGACGGCATGGCTGTGCACGGCGTACATGGCACGCCTGAATTGGCCACGGACGACGCCCTGGCGTTGGCAGCCGCGCTGGCGCGCCACTCTCTGCACCCGGTCTCGCGTGCGCTGGTGGCTGAAGCCGCACGACGCAAGCTTGAACCCTTAGCACGCTGGTCGTTCGATGAAGTACAGGAAGAAGCCGGCGCTGGTCTGAGCGCTCTGGTGCGCAGTACCGATGGCGCGGGCACCGTGCGCCGCTTGCTGTTGGGTTCGGCGTGCCATGTGGGAAGCGCCGCTGCGCAGGCGCCTGCGGCACTCCAGCAAGTGTTCTTGGCCTGGCAGCAGGAGGGCCAGGTGCCGCAGCAAGTGGCTGTTTTTGATCTGAGTGAGGACTTACGCCCAGAAGCCGCCACCGTCATGGAGGCGCTGCGCGAGGAGGGCATTGGTGTGCATTTGCTCTCGGGCGACCGCGCACCCGCCGTGGCGCGACTGGCAGTGCAGGCAGGCATTGCGCATTGGCAGGGAGACTGCTCTCCGCAAGACAAACTGGATGCCTTGTTGCGCCTACAGGCACAAGGCCATCGCAGCGCTATGGTGGGTGATGGGCTCAACGACGGGCCTGTGCTTGCCGGAGCGCATGTGTCGTTTGCGTTTGGCCGCGCAGTGCCGTTGGCGCAATCGCGTTCTGATTTTGTGGTGCTGGGCGATGACCTTTCGCTCGTGCCCCAGGCCATTGGCTTGGCACGGCGTACTTTGCGCGTGGTGCGCCAGAACCTGTGGTGGGCCGCGGGGTACAACGCATTGTGCGTGCCGCTGGCGATTGCGGGCTACATGCCCGCCTGGCTGGCTGGGCTGGGTATGGCGCTCAGTTCGTTGCTTGTCGTTCTCAATGCAGCGCGCCTGACAGCGCCACTGGCGGCCCTTTCGGGTGCCAGTGGTCCGGGTCAGATGCCTC
>JAUYGP010000327.1 GCA_030690515.1 Giesbergeria sp. | reverse complement strand
CTGGGCACGTTCTGGTGCGGGCCTTTGTTGGAGGTTGCAGCGGCCTTGATCTTGTCGACCACTTCCGTGCCCTGGATGACCTTGCCAAACACGGCGTAGCCGTGGCCGTCGGGCTGGGGGGCGTTGAGCATGGCGTTGTTTTTCACGTTGATGAAAAACTGGGCTGTCGCGGAATCAGGCACGTTGGTGCGCGCCATGGCGATGGTGTATTGGTCGTTCTTCAGGCCGTTGGAAGCTTCGAGCGGGATGGGCGCGCGCATGGGTTTTTGCACCATGTCAGCGGTAAAGCCACCGCCCTGGATCATGAAACCATCGATCACGCGGTGGAAGATGGTGCCGTCGTAGTGCTTGTCTTTCACGTAGGTGAGAAAGTTCTCTACGGTCTTGGGCGCCTTGGCCGGGTCGAGCTGCACCACGATGTCACCCATCGAGGTCGCCAGTTTGACCTTGGGGGCGTCCTCGGCATGGGCGGGTGCTACTGAAATAATAGCTGATAGCGCAATACCAGCAAGCGCCAGGGTCGAATTTCTTCTAGAAATCATCCAATTACTCCTTCGAAAAATATCTGCCAGCGGTTGCCCCTGCGGGCCCAGAACTGCCGCTTGACGGGGCCGGTGCGTGCACCCGCCGCCACTTCGCCGAACGTTACCACCATGGTTTCGGTGCTGTCTGTCCAGCGCAGGTAAGACTTGTCCTTGAGCTGGATTTCCCGGCCGCGCAGGGCGCGCGTCTCGGCCTGCAGTACGGGCGCCCACTCGTTCAGCGGCATTCTTTTGTAGCTCTGGAAGTCGGGGGCGTAGAAACCCAGCAGGCGCGGCATGTTGCCTTCGGTTTTGGCGTTGCGCCAGGCGTCGAGCACGGCCTCGAAAGACTTGCGCTCGGCCTGGACGCTGTGCGGCTGCACCCACTGGAGCTGCCGTGCAATCACCACCGGGGTCGAGCGCGGCTCCACGGTGCGCAGCAGGCGCTCCAGGTCGGGATTGGCCAGCGCAACGCAGCCATCGGTGGCCTGCGGTGCGCGCGAGAACTGGTCTGACGGCGTGCCATGCAGCCAGATACCGCTGCCGGTCTTGCCGCGCAACTGGTCGAGCGGGTTGGGATAGTTCAGGGGCAGGGCGCCCGCGCCGTAGAAATCGCGCAGGGTTTTGGGGTCCAGGCGGCTGGTAATAAAGTACACGCCCAGCGGCGTACGCTGGTCGCCTTCGACGGCTTTCTCAATGCCCAGCTTGCCCACCGAGGCGTAGTAGTCGGCCACCAGCCGTAAGCCCTTGGGGGTGTTCTCAAACAGGTAGAGGCGCGACAGCGCTGCATCGACTGCGATGGCGTGCCGGTAACTGGGTGCCAGTTGCAGGAACTGCGAGGGAATGCTGTGCTCGGGCGGGCGGCTGCGCTGCGCCACCACGCGCTGGCGCGATTCGATGCGCAGCTCTTCCAGTGCGGTGGCGCTGCCGGGGGTGCTGGCCAGGGCCAGTTCGGTGGACACGCTGCCCAGCTGCTGCATTGGGCGGCTGCGCGCCAGCAACAGGTCGCCCAAGGCCAGTTGGGCCAGCTGGAAGTGGGGGTAGTCGCGCACCAGGCGCTCGGCTTGGGCCAGGGCCTCGCGGTGGTGGCCGTCGCTGGCGAGCCGGAAAACCTGCAGCAGCCGGGTTTCGGCCTGTCCATCCCGCAAGGGCGCGGGCTGTGACGCGGCGGGCGTGGATCGAACGGCCTTGCGGGCCTTGCCCCGGTCGGGGCCTTGGGCCAAAGCGGGGGGTGCCAGCAGCAGGGACGCTGCCAGCCAGGCCACTGCAGCCATCCGGCTGCCTGTGGTCGAAGGCACAAACATGCGCAGTCTCAAGGTTGGTACAGGGCGGCGCGTGGGGCGCGTGGGGTCAAGCAAAGCAAGGCGGGTGCGGGCGTGGTGATCAGCCGCCTGTCGATTCGCGCACGATGCGCCAGCGGCCCTGGTGCTGCACCAGATCCAGCGTCTTGCGGCTCGTGACATTCAGGGTGTCGGCGCTATAGGCCTGGTGGAACCGGGCTGTGGCCTTGGTGCCCTCAACGGTGACATCAATGTCCGACAGCTTCACGCTGATGCTGGACTTGCCCACGATGCGCGATTCGCGCTCTTTTTCCCAGGCGGCGCGGGTCTGGCGGCCAGGGGGATCAAACTCTTTGCCGTAAGAGGCCAGGTAGGCTTTCATGTCTTTGGCTGCCCAGGCAGCCGCCCAGCTTTGGACGGCAGCGGTCACATCCTGCACGGCGGTGTTGACCGGAGCGGGTGCCGGGGCTGCTTCTGCGATGGGCGCAGGGGCAGGGGTTGGAGCCACCGCAGGTGCAGGGGCAGGTACCGGTGCCGAGGCGGGCGCAGGTGCGGGCGGCGCTACCACCACTGGGGCGGCAGGCTTGGCCGCTGCCACCACCACCGGGGCAGGTGCTGCCGCAGTGGGGCGCGCAGTGCTGCGGGTTTCGGCCGTGAACAGGTTGCGGATCAAGGCCAGCTTGGGGCGCACGGAATTGGCGTTGCTGCCGTCAAGCTGCAGCGCCTTGCTGTAGGCCTGGCTGGCCAGCTTGGCATAGATGTCGCCCAGATTCTCGTGCGCTGTGGCGTAGCTCGGGTTGGTGCGGATCGCCATCTCCAGCGCGGCACGCGATTTGTCGAGTTGGTTCTGGTTGGCGTAGAGCACGGCCAGGTTGTTATACGGCTCGGGCAGCTCGGGGTACTCTTCTGTCAGCTTGGTGAAGGTGACGATGGCATCGTTCTGTTTGCCCGAATCGGCCTGGGCTACCCCGCGCAGAAAGCGCAGTTGGGGGTCGCGGGGGGATTCGGCCAGGCGTTGGTCGGCCTTGGTCAGGGCCTCGGCCGCCTTGCCGGTTTTCAGGAGCTGGGTGATCTCGGCATAGTCGTTGGCGTAGGCCTGGCCCGCACCCACGAGTGCCGTCAGGGCCAGCAGACGAAGGAGGCGGGGAAGGGTGCGTCGGACGTGCTTCATGGGCATGCAGTAGTGTGGGGGGTGTGGGCAATGCCCGAACCCGGGCCGGGCTTATACTGCGGCGGATTGTAGCTGAGGGGGTTGTCATGACGGTACGCTGTTGCCACTGGTGATTTCCCATGGTGCCCCTCATCGGCGTGCGCCCAGCGGGAGGGTCGTTCGCCCAGGCGCTGCCGGATGAACGGGTCCCTTCCACCCCCACCACGTTTCCCTGACCGAGATTCCATGAGTTTGCGCATCTACAACACGCTTTCGCGTGCACTGGAGGAGTTTTCCCCGCTCGAACCTGGCCATGCGCGCATGTACGTGTGCGGCATGACCATCTACGACCTGTGCCACATTGGCCATGCGCGCATGATGATGGCGTTTGACGTAGTGCAGCGCTGGCTGCGTGCCAGTGGCTACCGCGTGACCTACGTGCGCAACATCACCGACATCGACGACAAGATCATCCGGCGTGCGCTGGAGCGCGGCATGACCATCCGTCAGCTTACCGACGAGATGATTGCCG
>JAUYGP010000326.1 GCA_030690515.1 Giesbergeria sp. | reverse complement strand
GTGGGCATGAAGCTGCGGGCGGAAAAGCGCAACGGCTATTATGTGCTGAACGGTCACAAGTATTGGATCACCAATGGTCCCGATGCCGACACGCTGGTGGTCTACGCCAAGACTGAGCCTGAGTTGGGTGCGCGCGGGGTCACGGCTTTTCTGATCGAAAAGGGCATGAAGGGATTTTCGATCGCGCAAAAACTCGACAAACTCGGAATGCGCGGCAGCCATACGGGCGAACTCGTGTTCCAGGATGTCGAAGTGCCTGCACAGAATATTTTGGGCGGACTGAATATGGGCGCCAAGGTGTTGATGAGCGGCCTGGACTATGAGCGCGCCGTGCTGACGGGCGGGCCGCTGGGCATCATGCAGTCGGTCATGGACAACGTGATTCCTTACACCCATGACCGCAAGCAGTTTGGACAGAGCATTGGCGAGTTCCAACTCATCCAAGGCAAGGTCGCCGACATGTATACCGTGCTGCAGGCAGGGCGTTCTTTTGCCTACACAGTGGCAAAAAACCTCGACATGCTCGGTACCGAGCACGTCCGCCAAGTGCGCAAGGATTGCGCCAGCGTCATCCTGTGGTGCGCAGAGAAAGCAACGTGGATGGCGGGCGAAGGCATCCAGATTTTTGGCGGCAACGGCTACATCAACGAATACCCCTTGGGCCGCCTCTGGCGTGATGCCAAGCTCTATGAGATTGGCGCTGGCACCAGCGAAATCCGCCGCATGCTGATTGGTCGCGAGCTCTTTGCCGAGACCTGCTAAACCTTCGACTGGCTCGACAATACCCCTCCAGGGAGACACTGTGACTACCGACTCGATTGACGACCTGTTTGTCCACAACCGGGAATGGGCTGCTCAAATGCAGCAAGACCGTCCAGGGTTCTTCACCCACCTCATGGAGCAGCAAAAGCCGCGCTACATGTGGGTGGGCTGCTCGGACAGCCGCGTGCCGGCCAACCAGATCACGGGGTTGGAGCCTGGCGAGGTTTTCGTGCACCGCAATATCGCGAACGTGGTGGTGCCGACCGACCTGAATTGCCTCTCCACCATCCAGTACGCCGTTGACCAGCTCCATGTGCAAGACCTGATGGTGGTAGGGCACTATGGCTGTGGCGGCGTGTTAGCGGCGTTGCAGGATCTGCGTGTGGGGCTGGCAGACAACTGGATTCGCCACGTCAAGGATGTGCGCGACCGTCACCGTGAACTGATCGCAGCGATAGAGCCCGAGTCTCGCCACGATGTCTTGTGCGAACTGAACGTCATTGAGCAGGTCATCAACGTGGCGCAAACCACCGTGATGCAGGACGCCTGGGCGCGGGGCCAAAAGGTGCATCTGCACGGCTGGTGCTATGGGCTCAAGGATGGCCTCATCAACAACATGCACATCACGCTGGCGGGCAACCAGGGAATCGACTCGCTGTACAAGGCAGCCATCGACGGTGTGCGCGCCGCGCGGCGCTAGAGTCGAGGGGCCTATTGCATCCCCAGGACGCCCAGCCCATGTTTCCACAGCGCCTCGATTCACCCCAAGCCTATGACATCGCGAAAGCGATGATGGACGGATTTAACCGGCATTACCGCCTGTTCCGCACCGAGTCTGCGCGTGCCAAGCACCGTTTCGAAACAGCCGACTGGCATGGCCAGCAACGGGCCCAGCGTGAACGGATCGAGTTCTATGACCTGCGCGTCAAGGAATGCACGATGCGGCTGGAAAAGGAGTTCAAGGCCGGAAACCTGCCCATGGACGTGTGGCACCAGGTCAAACTCCACTACATCGGCTTGCTGGTCAATCATCACCAGCCCGAATTGGCTGAGACCTTCTTCAACTCGGTCACCTGCCGCATCCTGCACCGCACGCACTTCCACAACGATTTCATCTTCGTTCGCCCGGCGGTGAGTACCGAATACATCGAGAACGAGGAGCCGGCGGCGCGCCCGACCTACCGGTCGTATTACCCCTCGCGCGAGAACCTGTTCGAGACCATGCTCACGGTTGTGGACAACTTCCAGCTGCAGCGTGAGTTTGAAGACTTGCCCCGCGATGTCCGCCATGTACTCGCTGCCATGCAGGGGCGTTTGGACAAAGCGCGCCTGCGTGCCAACTTCCAGATCCAGGTGCTCTCCAGCCTGTTCATCCGCAACAAGGGTGCCTATGTGGTGGGAAAAATCATCAACGGGTTCCATGAGGTGCCGTTTGCCTTTCCCATCCTGCACAACGATGCAGGCCAGCTCTACATTGATGCGGCCCTGTTTGGCGAGGACGATCTGCAGATGCTGTTCAGCTTTGCGCGCGCCTATTTCATGGTCGACATGGAAATCCCCAGCGCCTATGTGCAGTTCCTTCGCAGCCTGATGCCGCGCAAGCCCCGCACCGAGCTGTACAACGCGCTGGGCCTGGCCAAGCAGGGCAAGACGCTGTTTTACCGCGACTTTCTCTACCATCTCAAGCATTCCAGCGACAAGTTCCGCATCGCTCCCGGTATCAAGGGCATGGTCATGCTGGTGTTCGACCTGCCCAGTTTTCCCTTCGTGTTCAAGCTTATCAAGGACTACTACCCATCGCAGAAAGAGACGACGCGCGAGCAAATCAAGGGCAAGTACCTGCTGGTCAAGCAGCACGACCGTGTGGGCCGCATGGCCGATACGCTGGAGTACAGCGAAGTCGCCTTTCCGCGCGTGCGCTTCGATGATGAGCTGATCGCCGAGATCGAAAAATTCGCATCCAGCCAGCTGGAGATCAGCGACCGTGATGGAGATGGCCAGCAGGAGGTCATCATCAAACACATCTATATCGAGCGGCGCATGATTCCGCTCAACATCTATTTGCAGGAGTCCTTCGACACCGGCATGCAGGATGCGCGCGCGCGCCAGCAGATGGAGCACAGTGTCATCGAGTACGGTAACGCCATCAAGGACCTGGTGGCTGCCAACATCTTTCCGGGCGACATGCTGTGGAAGAACTTTGGTGTCACGCGCAACGGCAAGGTCGTGTTCTACGACTATGACGAAATCGAATACATCACCGACTGCAACTTCCGGCGCGTGCCCGAGCCGCGCAATGAGGAAGAAGAGATGAGCGGGGAGATTTGGTACACGGTCGGCCCCCACGACGTCTTTCCCGAGACCTTCGGCCCCTTCCTGCTGGGCAACGATGCGGTGCGCAAGGTGTTCATGCAGCACCATGCCGACCTGCTGGACGTGGAGTTCTGGCAAACACACAAAGAGCGCATCCTCGCGGGCTACGTGTACGACGTGTTCCCTTACGACGTGAGCCGCCGTTTCTCGCACACGCACGAGGACCGGGGCATCTGATTCTTTTCCCCCTTTTATTCAGGAGAACTTTCCATGAGCACAGCATCCCAAGACCCCATCGTCATCGTCGGCGCGGCGCGCACCCCCATGGGCGCTTTCCAGGGCGATTTTTCGGCCCTCGCTGCGCATGATCTGGGTGGTGTTGCCATTGCCGCCGCCGTAGCGCGTGCCGGGGTATCGCCCGACCAGGTGGGCGAGGTGC
>JAUYGP010000307.1 GCA_030690515.1 Giesbergeria sp. | reverse complement strand
CTGATGACGAGCATTCTCGCGGCCGTCGCCTGGAAATACTTGGGCGGCAGCATCGACCAGGTTGCGGTTTTGGTGCTCCAGCCCTCGCCCGCCGCCCTTCGCCATGCGAGCAGCTGGCTGACCACGGGCATCGGTTTGCTGTTGTTGGTCGTGTTTCTCGCCGCCATGGTGGACGTCCCATTGCAGGCGTTCTTCTTCAAAGACCGCCTGAAGATGTCGCACCAGGAAGTCAAGCAGGAGCACAAGGAATCGGACGGTAACCCGCAGATCAAGGGCCGCATGCGCCAGCGTCAGCGGGAGATCGCCGATGGCGCCAGCGTCGGCGCAGTGCCCAAGGCAGATTTCGTTGTCATGAACCCCACGCACTATGCCGTGGCGCTGCGGTACGACGACACCATGAGTGCGCCGCAGGTCATCTCCAAGGGCACGGACCTGATCGCCATGAAGATTCGCGACGTTGCCAAGGCCCATGCCGTGCCCGTGCTGCAGTCTCCCATGCTGGCACGGGCTTTGTACGCCCACGCCGACCTGGATCAGCCCATCCCGGCCACGCTGTACACAGCCGTGGCACAGGTGCTGGCCTATGTTTATCGCGTCAAGGCTGCCATGCGCGGCGAAGGCCGCATGCCCGATGACCAGCCGGACCCGTATGTGCCGCCTGAACTCGATCCGCTGCAGAAAACCCCACGCAAAGGCCCACAGCCATGAACATTTCCATGAAATCAGCCCAGCAGTGGGCTGGAGCCAATGCGGCAGCGGCCCAAGGTTTGTCGGCACCTTTGCTGGTGGTAGCCATCCTGGCCCTGATGGTTTTGCCCATTCCCACCTGGATGCTGGACACCTTCTTCACCATCAACATTGCCGTGGCACTGATGGTGATGATGGTGGCGGCCTACATGCTCAAGCCGCTGGACTTTGCCGCCTTCCCATCGGTTCTGCTGCTGACCACGCTGATGCGCCTGTCGCTGAATGTGGCGTCCACCCGTGTAGTGCTGCTCGAAGGCCACACCGGCCCTGGCGCTGCGGGGGCCGTGATCGAGGCCTTTGGGCATTTTCTGATTGGCGGCAACTTTGCCGTGGGTTTAATTGTGTTCGCCATCCTGGTGGTCATCAACTTCATCGTGATCACCAAAGGGGCCGAACGTATCGCCGAGGTTTCAGCGCGCTTCACCCTGGATGCCATGCCCGGCAAACAGATGGCGGTGGATGCGGATCTGAATGCAGGTCTCATCGATGAAGCCGAGGCCAAGAGGCGCCGCGCAGAGGTGGGCGAAGAGGCCAATTTCTTCGGCTCCATGGACGGCGCGTCCAAATTTGTCCGGGGCGATGCCGTCGCCGGCATTCTGATTCTGCTCATCAATATCGTGGGCGGTTTTGCCATTGGCATGTTGCAGCACGGGCTGTCGGCCGGCAAGGCCGCCGACACCTACATCCTGATGGCCGTCGGTGACGCGCTGGTGGCACAGATTCCGGGCCTGCTGATCTCGGTGGCTGCTGCCATGGTGATTTCGCGTGTCGGCAAGGACTCGGACATGGGGCATCAGATCGTGCACCAGTTGTTCACCTCGCCGCGTGTGCTGGGTGTCACTGCAGGTATCCTGATCTTTCTGGGCCTCATTCCCGGCATGCCGCACATGGTATTTCTCACCATCGGCGCGCTCCTGGGCTACTTGGCATGGTCGCTACTGCAGAAGGCCAAGGTGCCCCCAGTGGAGGAAGCCCCACCCGCCCCCGCAGGCGATGGCGAAGCCACCTGGGATGACCTGCAACCGGTGGACCTGCTGGGTCTTGAGCTGGGCTATCGCCTGATTGCACTCGTGGACAAGACGCGCCAGGGTGATCTGCTCACGCGCATCAAGGGGGTACGGCGCAAGTTTGCCCAGGAGGTTGGCTTCCTGCCGCCTCCCGTGCATGTACGCGACAACCTCGAACTCAAGCCCAGCGGCTACCGCATCACCCTGCGCGGCGTGGTCGTAGGCGAAGGCGAGGCATTCCCGGGTATGCACCTGGCCATCAACCCCGGTGGCATCACCACGCCCCTGATCGGCACGCCCACCACCGACCCAGCTTTTGGACTGCCCGCGCACTGGATCGATGAACGGCAGAAAGAAGCGGCGCAAATGGCTGGTTTTACGGTGGTTGATTCGGAAACCGTGATGGCGACGCATTTGTCACACTTGATGCAAGTCCAGGCCGCAAAACTCCTCAGCCGCACAGAAACACAACAGCTGGTAGAGCACGTGGCCAAGCTGGCCCCCAGACTCATCGAAGAAGTAGTTCCCAAAATGGTTTCGATCGCAACGTTTCAGAAGGTGTTGCAGCTGTTGCTGGAGGAATCCGTGCACATCCGCGACATCCGCACCATCATCGAAACCCTGGCCGAGTTTGCCGGCAGCATCACCGATCCGGTCGAACTGTCACGGCGCGTGCGCATTGCGCTGTCTCCCGCCATCGTGCAACAGATCTACGGCCCCACCCGCGAACTGAACGTGATCGCCATTGAACCTGGTCTGGAGCGCCTTCTGGTGCAGGCTCTGGGCAATGCCGCAGGCCCCGCCCTCGACCCTGGCGTGGCCGACATCCTGACCCAGAAAGCAGCCGAGGTGGCACTCAAGCAGGAGGAGATGGGGCTTCCCGCCTGCCTGCTGGTGCCTGACCAGATCCGCGGTGCCATCTCCCGCCTGGTTCGCCGTGTGGCGCCTCGGCTGCAGGTTCTCGCACACAGCGAAATTCCTGAAACCCACACCATCCGCATCGGCCCCATCCTCAAAGGAGCATCGGCATGAACATCAAACGCTTCCACGCTGCCACGTCCCGTGAGGCTTTGGCGAAAGCACGCATGGCTTTTGGCGATGGCACGCTGATCCTGTCCAACCGGCCCACAGCCAACGGCGTCGAGGTCGTGGCCACCGCCGAAGATGCGCTGGGCAGCATCGACCACAGCCAGGAAAACCGACCAACCGAACGTCGGCCCGAGGCCATGGCCCCCGCACGGCGGTCCTTGCAGGACCGCGCTGCGCTGGAATCGCGCAATCCGGTCAAAGAGGACACCGAGCAACTGGCCATGAGCACGCTCTCGTTCCAGGACTTTGTACGCGAGCGCATGCTGCGCCGCCGCCACGAGGCCCTGCAAGAATCCAACCCGTTGGCCGCCGCGCTGGCAGAACGTGAGCCCGAACTTCCCCGCGAACGACCCGCTCCAGCGCCGGTGACACGGCACAACCCGCTGCGACCCACTCAGCCTCCCCTAGAGACCGCGCCACGCACGGTCCGGCGCGATAGCAATGTGTCTCCTCTCATGGCGCCTTCCATGGATTCCCAGGGACTGATGCATGAACTGCAGTCCATGAAGGATCTGATCGAAGACCGTTTTAATACGCTGTCCTGGCTGGGTCAGGCACGGCAAAACCCTATCCAGTCGAACCTCATGCTCAAGATGATCCGCGCTGGCTACTCGCCGTCTCTGGCGCGCGCCATCCTGGAACGCATGCCCGAAGAAATGGATGCTGCGGAATCGGTGCGCTGGCTCATGGAGATACTGGAACGCAACCTCAAGACCGACGCAGGCATGGCCCCTTTGTACGAGGAGGGCGGGATTTTCGCGCTGGTGGGCTCCACGGGCGTGGGCAAAACCACGACCACCGCCAAGCTGGCGGCCATGTGCGCACGCATCCACGGCCCCGGCAGTGTGGGACTGATCACGCTGGACACCTACCGCGTGGGCGCGCACGACCAGTTGCGCAGCTATGGCCGCATGCTCGGTATCGTGGCCCACCTGGCCCACGACCGTGCTGCTTTGCAAGACTTGCTGGGCCTGCTCAGTGGCAAAAAAATGGTACTGATCGACACCACGGGCGTCGCCCCACGAGACCCGCGTAAACGTGACATGCTGGAAGTGCTGAACCTGCCACATGTCAACCGCCTGCTGGTTCTCAACGCGGGCTCACACGGCGACACGCTGGACGACACGCTGGGCGCCTTCAAAACAGAAGGACCACAGCAAGCTATTCTGTCCAAGGTGGATGAGGCCGTAAAACTGGGCCCCGCCATTGATGCCCTCATTCGCCACCAGATGGTGCTGCGCGGCGTGACCAATGGGCAGCGCGTCCCGGAAGACTGGGAGGCGGCCGATGCCCATAAGCTGGTGAGCGCGTCCATGCGTTCACCCGTACGCTCCGCGTTTGACCCCAAGGCCTCGGATCTCAACTTCTTCTTTTCGCACGCGGCCGAGAACGTACACGAGAAAGGGATGGTCGATGCTTGATATCGGCTTTCACCAAGGCGCCAGCCTGTACAGCCATGCGCCACAGGATGAGCTGCGCTTGATTGCGGTCGCCAGCCCGCAGACCGAGACACATGGTCTGGAGATTCTCTGGCAGGTCTGCCTGCATCTGCAGCGCCTGGGCTACCCTGTGGTGGTGCTCGATGGCACAGCCCGGGAAAGCGAAAGCAGCCCCGGGCTGCTCGATTTGCTGGCGCACGAGCCCTGGAACGAGAGCATTCCTTCTGCTAACCAGCGGATCACGTCGTCGCTGGCGGTACTGCCGTCCATGCTCGGGTTGCAAAACCTGGCCAACCAACCCCAGCAGCACCCGCACCCCTTGCAAGCCTTGCACCCGCTGTTTCGCCGCTATGCGCTCGTGGTCGTGCACGCGCCAGTGGCCACGCTGGCATCACCGCTGCTGGCAGGGACCATGGTGGCCCCTTTGCTGCTCATGTCTCCAGGAAAGCACGGTGTCGTTGACAGCTATCGGCAGCTCAAACACTTGGCACTGCACGCAGGCCTTGTCGGCACAGTGGCCTGCGTGACGCACCCAGAGCAACCGGGACAGCACGGCGCGGCCCGCCAGGCCCTGCTGTCCCTGCGCCACACTGCAGCGCGCCACCTCGGTCAGAAGATTCGCACCTCGTTAATCGAGGCCAACAGCGCCCAGGATCTACAGCGACTGGCCTTGCAACTGCTGGAAAACGCGTGCACCATCAACGCCTCGGGCATGGGAACTGCGCTACCATCCCCTGCAACGGCGGGTTTTTCCTCGCCCATTGTTCAGAGCCATTGAAGTGACATACACCGCCAAGGGCCAGCTCGATCGTGACGCCATGATTCGCCAGTACCTGCCACTGGTTCGTCGTTTGGCGCATCACATGATTGCCAAGCTCCCTGCCAATGTGGAACTAGACGATCTGATCCAGGTGGGGATGATCGGACTGTCCGAGGCCCTCACCCGCTATGAGGTGGCGCAGGGCGTGCAGTTCGAAACCTTTGCCACTCAGCGTATCCGCGGTGCCATGCTCGATGAATTGCGCGAGAGTGACTGGATGTCACGCAGCTCGCGTAAAAGCCAGAAAGACATCGAAAAAGCCGTACGCCGCCTGGAGCAGAAACTGGGCCGCAGCCCGCTGGAGTCTGAAATCGCCGTCGAATTGGAATTGGAACTGGACGATTACCAAAGTCTGCTGAGCAAGGTACGCGGTACGCAACTGGTGTATCTGGAAGACATGTCACACGGCGACGATGAAGAGGGGTTTCTGGAACGCCATGAGACCGCCGATACCAGCGCAGACCCCATGGCCATGCTACGCGACCAGCGCCTGCGCAGCTCATTGGTCACCGCCATCCAATCGCTGCCCGAGCGCGAACAGTACATCATGGGCATGTACTACGAACACGACATGAACCTCAAAGAAATTGCCGCCGTGCTGGGTGTGACCGAATCACGGATTTGCCAATTACACAGCCAGTCGATTGCAAGGTTGCGCGCCAAAATGCGCAGCCACTGACGGCCCCTGCCCCCCTCTCCGGGCAGGGCAGCAAAACTACCCTGCAGACCGGTAGATACGCGCGCCAGAAGCGGAACCCCGAATGGGGTTGCCATAGGTCGATGTGTTGTCTGACGGGGGAAGGACACCCGCAAGCTGCTTGTCAACGACGGCAGCCACGCGGGCCAATTGGTCTCTCTGCAAGGCCAATTGGGCACTCACCTGGCGAATTCTGGGAATCAACTCTGCGGGCAGTTCGCCCTGCAGGCGCTCCATGACATGGGAAAAGTTGGCAACTGCCTGCCGCAGCAAGCTACTGCGCTGCTCCAGCGCAACGGCATCGGCCAACTGCAGCGCAACCGATGCGTCTGCCAGTTGTTTCTCAACGGCTTCCAGGGCTTGGACAAGAAGCATGGTGTGGGTGCGCCTTCTGACAGTCTTTCGAAAAAGCGGTTCAGCAAGTAACCGGGAAGTGGCTCAAAACGCAGGGCGGCATCAGCCCTTGGCGCGCGCAATCAATTCTTGGGTATTCGCAAGCATCTTGTCGGCCACCACCTCGGCATTCACCTTGAACGTGCCGTTTTCAATGGCGGAACGCACGGCCTTCACCTTGCCGGCGTCAAAATCGCCCTGGTTGCGGCTGGTTTGCTCCAATGCCTTGGCGGCCGATGAGAGCGTGACCGGCACACCGGCGGCGGCCGCAGCGGACGAAGCGCTTGCTGCCAACCCACCTGCAGCCTGCGCGGCTGCTTTTGCCTGCTGCTTGGCAGGCGCTGCCTGCGCCAAGGCGCCCGGCAGTTCCGGTTTTTGTCCTATTTTCATCGCTCTCTCCACTGCCCCTTGAAATATGGGACCAGGTAGCAATGTTTTCGACCTGTCGTACGCAGACTTTAGCGGTAAATCGCCAAAACAGCCTAAAGTTGGACGCTTATCGTCCCATCATCATTCACAATCCCGCTCACGATCTTTCCATTATCCATTCTGATGCGCACAGTTTGGCCTGCAGCACCTGCACTCATGGCCTGTCCCGCCGCACTGACGGCATAGCCCTGGCCTTGGGCTACAACGCGGACCAGCGCCCCGGCCTGAAAGATTTGGGGAGCGCGCAGCATGGACTGGCGCAGCGCTTGCCCGGCCTTCAAGTGGCGGGACGCGACCAAGCCCACCCACAAACTGGGCTCGGCCAAAATGGAGGTATTTTCTGCGGCCCAGTCCACCTCAGCCTCGGTAGCGTCGGCGGCAGAAAGCACCGTGCCCATCGTCACGTCACCGGTGAGCACCCACGCAGGCCCGTAAGCCTTGACGGTGACCGGGAGAAACACATTCCAGCGCACAGCACCTTCCTGGCATCGCAGTCCCAGGCGGGTACGCCCCCACAGGCGCGCGCCGGTCGGCAGGTAGGGCTCCACACGGGTACATGGCGCCAGGCGCAGTCGCTCGTCCAACGCCCCCACGCGCACCTCCATGCGCAAGGGCGATTGCGCAGGCATGTTGCGCGCCAGGGCCTCATCCAGCCATTGCTGGGTCATCTGCTCCAGGTTCACCTGCGCTTGAGCAGCATTCGCAGCCACACACAAGACAGCCGCCCCTACGGCGCGCAGTAAGTAGGCAAATCGGTATGTCATGGGAGGTCTCCTGGAAATTCGGTGCCCGCAGGCATGCCACAAGCCATTGAACTATAGGCCGCACACCACCCCGGGAAACACCGAACTGCGCACCTATTCCTCCGCTCTTCCCCCTTTAGAAAAATCGTGGTGTTTCCATAATCAACTCACGCCAGCAGTCCGTCCAGGGCCCTTGGCGCTACTGCAACCTACGGCGTGAGGCACCCCATGCTTGACAAGATGACCAACCGGCTGGATTTCCACGGCAACGCACTGATTCTGCGTGGCGAGCGCCAGCGCATCCTTGCCAGCAATATCGCCAATGCCGACACCCCCGGTTATGTCGGCCGCGACATGCACTTCACCGATGCGCTGCGCGAAGCCAATGCTTCGGGCAGCTTGATGTCCAAATCGTCCGAGCCCCAGAACGGCAGCTCCAGTCAGCACCACATCCCCTTGTCGTCCACCCTGCCCAGCAGCAGTGCCAGTGACAAGCTGGGCTACACCGTACAGACGCAGCCCTCACTGGACAAAAACACCGTCGACATGGACCGGGAACGCGCCAATTTCATGGACAACGCCGTGCGTTACGAGGCCACGTTGCGCTTCCTCAATGGCCAGGCCAAGACCATGCTGAGCGCCATCCAGGGCCAGTGAAACACTTTGAATAGCGGGTACTGCCATGTCAATGTTCTCCATCTTCAACGTCTCGGGAAGCGCGGTCAGCGCGCAATCCCAGCGCCTGAACACCGTGGCCAGCAACCTGGCCAACGTGGATGCCGTGGCGGGCCCCGACGGCAAAGCCTACAAGGCGCGCCAGGTGGTTTTCCAGACCACGCCCATGGGCTCCGATGACGCCGCGGGCGTGCGTGTGAGCGGCATCAAGGAAAGCGAAGTGCCAGGCCGCCGTGTACACGACCCCAGCCATCCATCGGCCGACGCCGAGGGCTATGTAACGCACTCCAACGTGAACGCGGTGGAGGAAATGGTGAACATGATTTCCGCCTCGCGCTCCTACCAGAACAACATCGAAGTCATGAACACAGCCAAGACGCTGCTGCTCAAAACCTTGCAAATGGGCCAGTGAGCCCGCCGGAGCACCCCATGATCACCAGCGCCACAGCCGCACCTGCGACAACCACCACCAGCACGACCAAGGCCGATGCTGCCAGCGACCCAGCGGCGGCGCAGGATCGCTTTCTCAAGCTACTGGTCGCCCAACTGAACAACCAGGATCCGATGAATCCGCTCGACAACGCGCAGATGACATCGCAGATCGCCCAGATCAACACCGTCACCGGCATCCAGCAGCTGAACGAGACCGTCAAGGGCCTGGCAGGGCAATTTGCAGCCCAGCAGCTCATGCAGGGCAGCGCCATGGTCGGGCGCAACGTGCTCATCGCGGACAACACCCTCGCCATGGATGCCACGACCCACACGGGCGGTGGCGCCTTCGACCTAGCGGGCTCTGCCGCCAGCGTGTCCGTGCAGGTGCTCGACGCCAATGAAAAGCTGGTGGGCACGGTGGAGCTGGGCGCGCTCAAGGAAGGCCGCTACAACTTTGAATGGGATGCGTCGGAATACACCGGTACCAGCCCACTGCATTTCAAGGTGCTCGCCGCCAACGGCAAAACGGCGGTCGACGCCACACCCCTCTCGGTCGATCAGGTGACGGCTGTCAGCCTGGACAACGGTGCGTTGGCCCTGCAGCTCTCGCGCGGTGGCAGCACCAATTACAACGCCATCAAGGCCATTCTCTAACCGCCCTCACGCCACATTCTCAGGAGCACACCATGGGTTTTCAACAAGGTCTCTCGGGCCTGAACGCTGCCAGCAAGAACCTGGACGTGATTGGCCACAACATCGCCAACACCAACACCGTGGGGTTCAAGGCATCGCGCGCCGAATTTGCCGAAATGGTGGCCTCGGCCATCGGCGCTGCCGGCGGCAGCAACGCCGGCATCGGGGTGGAAGTCTCCGCCGTCGCACAACAGTTTGGCCAGGGCAACATCACCATCACGGGCAATACGCTGGACGTGGCCATCAATGGCAGTGGCTTCTTCAAGCTGCAGCAGCCCGATGGTTCTTCCGCCTACACCCGGGCGGGCAACTTCAAGCTCGACAAGATAGGCAATCTGGTCACCAACAACGGCGCCAAGGTGATGGGCTTCCCAATCGACCCGATCACGGGCTTGCGCACTGCCAGCGACCCGTCGCCACTGAGCTTTCCCACGGCGGCACCCATCCCGGCGAGGCAGACCAGCAAGATCGTCGCCGAATTCAACCTCGATGCCCGCGCCAAGGATGCCGCTGGTGTGCCCGCTGTTGTGGGCCCACCGGCCATACCCGCCGTGCCCCCCACGCCCCGTGCCACCTACGGCACATCCATCAACGTCTACGACAGCCAGGGTGTTGCCAAGCCGGTGAGTCTCTATTTCCAGAAAACCGCCACCGCCAACACCTGGGACGTGTACGACACCCTGGACGACCCCACGGCGGTACCGCCCGTGGTGGGCGCGCCGATTGGCCAGATCACGTTCGACAACAACGGTGCCATCACGGGCCCTGCCGCTGTGCCACCCGCCACCGGATTCGTCCTGGCCCTTACGGGCGTGGACCCTAGTCCGCCCAACCCGAATGGACTGCCGCCCTTCGACATTGACATCAGCCTTGATGGCGTCACCCAGTTCGGCAGCAAGTTCTCGGTCTCCGACCTGAGCCAGGATGGCTATGCGTCGGGGGAACTCACGGGCATCAACGTAGAAGCCAGCGGCATGGTCATGGCCCGCTACTCGAACGGCGTGACGCGCGCCGAAGGCCAGATTGCCCTGGCTAATTTCCGCAACCCGCAAGGTCTTCTGGCCGTTGGCGACAACGCCTGGGTGGAAACGTTTGAGTCTGGCGCATCGGTCATTGGCACCCCCACGGACGGCAACTACGGCGCGCTGCGCTCTGGCGCGCTGGAAGACTCCAACGTGGACCTGACCGCCGAGCTGGTCAACATGATGACCGCCCAGCGCACCTACCAGGCCAACGCGCAAACCATCAAGACACAGGACCAGGTCCTGTCCACCCTGGTCAACCTGCGCTGACGCGCCCGCCTGAGACAACGGAGTCACCATGGACCGCATCATCTACACCTCCATGACCGGCGCCAATGCTGCCGCACACCGGCAGGCGGTGCTGTCCAACAACCTGGCCAACGTTTCGACCAACGGCTTTCGCGCCGAGATGTCGACCTTTCGCTCCGTGCCGCTCCAGGGCGAGGGCGCCTCCACACGCGTCTTCGCGCTGGAAGCCACTTCCGGCCACCGCGACACGCCCGGCCCGGTGCAGCGCACGGGCCGCAACCTCGATGCCATGGCCGCAGGCAATGCCTGGTTTGCCGTTCAAGGGCTGGACGGCACAGAGGCCTACACCCGCAACGGTGGCTTCGAAGTTTCTGCTGCAGGGCAGTTACTCACCTCCACCGGCCTGCCCGTGCTCTCCGATGGTGGCGCGCCCATCGATATTCCGCCGGGCGCCGAGGTTTCGCTTGGCTCGGACGGCACCGTCACGGCCAAATCGCCGGGCCAGCCGGCGGCAGCCGTGGGACGCCTCAAACTGGCCACCCCCACGCTGGAAGACCCGCTCAAACGCGGTGACGACGGCCTGTTCCGCGCCGCCTCGGGCGACCCCATTCCCAACGATGCCAACGCGCGCATGCTCAGTGGCGCCATCGAAGGCTCCAACGTGAACCCGGTCGAATGCATGGTCGGCATGATCGCCGCCTCGCGCCAGTTCGAGCAGCAGATGCGCCTGCTGCAAACCGCCGAAACCAACGACAAATCCGCCAGCCAGTTGCTGGGCATGAACGGCTGAAGATGCAAACGACATCCCCCCGAGCGGCTTTGCCGCACCCCCCTTCTCTACTCGCTTACGCGAGGGAAAGGGGGCGAGGCCAGCGCGGCGGGGCAACCCTTGCGCAGCGACCGCTGGCTTTGGCCACGCCAGTCCCACAGGCATTGAAACATTGATACGACCGAGGTAATCCACCATGATCAACTCCCTTTGGATCGCCAAGACCGGCATGTCTGCCCAACAGACCCAACTCGACGTCATCTCGCACAACCTGGCCAACGTATCGACCACCGGTTTCAAGCGCAACAACGCGGTGTTCGAAGACCTGATCTACCAGAACCTGCGCCAAGTCGGCTCCAGCACCACCGAGCAGAACCAGTTACCTACCGGCCTGCACCTGGGCCTGGGTGTGCGCACGGTCGCCACCAGCCGCAACTTCACGCAAGGCTCGCTCCAGGAAACCAAGAACAACCTGGACGTCGCTATCAACGGCAACGGCTTCTTCGAGGTCACCATGCCCGACGGCACCATTGGCTACACGCGCGACGGGTCCTTCCAGGTCGACGCCCAGGGCCGCCTAGTCACCTCCAGCGGCCTACCCGTGGCCAACGGCATCACCATTCCGGCAGGCGCCACCAGCGTGAGCATCAGCGCGGAAGGCGCAGTGTCGGCCCTCGTTGCGGGCAGCGCCACACCCCAGCCACTGGGCAATCTGGCAATGTCGAGCTTCATCAACCCGGCCGGCCTGGAACCCACAGGGCAGAACCTGTTCAAAGAATCGGCCGCTTCGGGACAGCCCCAGCAGGGCACGCCCGGCGCCAACGGGCTGGGCTACATCCGCCAGGGTTTTCTGGAGGCATCGAACGTGAATGTGGTGGAAGAACTGGTCACCATGATCCAGACCCAGCGGGCCTACGAGATGAATTCCAAGGCCATCCAGACCTCCGACCAGATGCTGGCCAAGCTCAGCCAACTCTGAGATTCACCATGACCACCCCCTCCTGCTTCATTGCCCACCTACGCGCTGGCGGTCTGGCCCTGGTGGCCGCACTGGTTCTGCCCGGTTGCGCCAGTCTTTCGCCCACACCCCCGGTCGACATCCTGCCCACCACACCGCCGCCGCTGGCTGCAGTGTCCCGCACTCCGCCACCGGTCACCGGCAGCCTTTACCACAAGGCCAGCTACCGTCCCGCGTTTGAAGACCAACGCGCCCGCATGGTGGGCGACAGCGTGACCATCCAGATCGTGGAAAAAGTAACGGCGAGCCAAAAGTCCTCGTCCAGCGTGGACCGCAATTCGGAAGTCTCTGCCGGCATCACCGCCCTGCCCTTCGTCAGCAAGTCGTTCACCGACAAGACCACGCTGGGCGCCACGTCCGACAATACCTTTGCAGGCAAGGGCGGCACCGAAAGCGCCAACACCTTCTCGGGCTCGATCACAGCCACCGTCATCGACGTGCTGCCCAACGGCCACCTGATCGTCGCCGGAGAGAAGCAGATCGGTGTGAACCAGAACGTGGATGTGCTGCGCTTCTCAGGCACCATCGACCCACGCTCTCTGCAGCCCGGCAGCATCATCAACTCCACCCAGGTGGCCAACGTGCGCGTCGAGTCCCGGGGCCGTGGCGCCCAGAATGAAGCCCAGGTCATGGGGTGGCTGGGCCGGTTCTTCCTGACCATATTGCCGTTCTGAGAAACGCCCCTATAAATATCAAAAACAATAGCTGCTAGCGCTTACTGCATAAGCGCTAGCAGCTATTTTTATGCCTATTTTCCAATTATCAAGAAACACCGGCAATAAGCCCCAGGCACAGGCAATAGACCGGTGAACCCGCTTCTTTTTGGGTTTTAGTTCTGGCGCTGGAGAACCACAATCGAGGCATGAAAGCCCCGTCTTGCTCCTTTTTGCCGCACCCCTTGCGTCTGCTGCGCGTCTTGCTGGCCACGGCAGTGCTGTGCAGCATGGTGCCCGCCCACGCGCTGCGCATCAAGGAAGTGGCCGCCGTACAAGGCGTGCGCAGCAACCAATTGACGGGATACGGCCTGGTCGTCGGCCTGGACGGCACGGGCGACCAAACCACGCAGATGCCCTACACCACGCAGGCCATGCAGAACTACCTGCAAAACATTGGCATCAGCCTGCCCCCCAGTGCCTCCGGGCAGTTGCAACTGAAGAATGTGGCGGCGGTGATCGTCACGGCGCAATTGCCGGCCTTTGCCCAATCCGGCCAGCTGATTGACGTGACCGTCTCCTCCATGGGCAACTCCAAATCCCTCAAGGGCGGCATGCTGATGAACACGCCCCTGCGCGGTGTCGACGGCGAGATCTACGCCCTTGCCCAGGGCAACCTGGCCGTGGGGGGCTCGGGCGCCTCCTCGGGCGGCAGCAAGGTGCAGATCAACCACCTGAGCGCAGGCCGCATTCCGCAGGGCGCGCAGGTGGAACGGTCGGTGCCAACGCCGTTGCACGAAGGCGATTCGATCACCCTGGGCCTCAATGCCTCCGACTTTCAAACGGCACAGCACGTGGCCCAGGCCATCAATGCGCGCATGGGCGCCGGGCGCGCCACCGCCATCGATGCCCGCACGGTGCAGGTGCAAGCCCCGTCCGCACCCGGGGAAAGGGTGGGCTTCATTGCCCAGATCGAGGAGCTGTCCCTGGAAACCGTCGTTCCCGCCGCCAAAGTGGTCATCAATGCGCGCACAGGGTCGGTGGTACTCAACCAGGCTGTCACGCTGGGCCCTTGCGCCGTGGCGCATGGCAACCTGTCAATCATCATCAGCTCGCGACCCATCATCAGCCAACCCAATCCACTGTCGCAAGGGCAGACCGTGGTTTCGCAGCAAAGCGACATCCAGATCAACCAGGAGCCCGGGAACATCATCCAGATGCCTCCGTCGGCGCAATTGACCGATGTGGTGCGCGCGCTCAATGCGCTGGGCGCCACGCCCGGCGACCTGCTCGCCATCCTGCAAGCCATCAAGGCCGCTGGCGCGCTCAACGCCGACCTGG
>JAUYGP010000304.1 GCA_030690515.1 Giesbergeria sp. | reverse complement strand
GCGCGGTATCGGCGATATCGACGAGATCGACAAGATTTCACGCAAGTCCGACAACCCGTCGATCACCCGCGACGTGTCGGGCGAGGGCGTGCAGCAGGCGCTTCTGAAGATCATGGAAGGCACGGTGGCCTCGGTGCGGTTCTCGATAACCTTCTCCAACCCCGCGAACGCCCCACCGCAGATAAACAGGATGTTGGTCGTGTCAATCTGCAGAAAATCCTGGTTCGGGTGCTTGCGTCCGCCCTGGGGCGGCACGCTGGCCATGGTGCCTTCGATGAGCTTGAGCAAGGCCTGCTGTACACCTTCACCCGACACATCGCGCGTAATGCTGGGGTTGTCGGACTTGCGCGAAATCTTGTCAATCTCGTCGATATAGACAATCCCGCGCTGGGCCCGTTCGACCTCGTAGTTGCAGCTCTGGAGCAGTTTCTGGACGATGTTCTCCACGTCCTCACCCACATAGCCCGCCTCGGTCAGTGTCGTAGCGTCAGCCATCACGAAAGGCACGTCCAGCATGCGTGCCAGCGTCTGCGCCAGCAACGTCTTGCCCGAACCCGTGGGGCCAATGAGCAGAATGTTGCTCTTGGACAGCTCCACCTCGTCCTTGCCTGCCTTGTCCTTGTGGCGCAGGCGCTTGTAATGGTTGTACACCGCCACTGCCAGAGTGCGCTTGGCAAACTCCTGGCCGATGACGTAGTTATCCAGGTTGGCCTTGATTTCGGCCGGCGTCGGCAAATCGGTACGCGCCTCGCGCCCCGCGTCACCCGGGGGCAATTCGTCCCGGATGACCTCATTGCACAGGTCGATGCATTCGTCGCAGATAAAGACCGACGGACCGGCGATCAGCTTCTTCACTTCGTGCTGGCTCTTGCCGCAGAACGAACAGTAAAGCGTTTTTTCGCTGGAGGAGCCTTTTTTCTCGGCCATGGGGGCTGTGCCTTGTATTACAGAATGTTGTCGGGATGATACCCAATGAAAAACAGGGCTGCCCAGAACGGAAAAGTCCCGGACGCGCCCCGTGCGCCACGGTCAGGGGCGCTTGGAGATCACCTGGTCGATGATGCCGTAGTCCTTGGCTTCATCGGCGGTCATGAAGTAGTCACGCTCGGTGTCACGCTGAACCTTCTCCAGCGTCTGGCCTGTGCGCTCGGCAAGAATGCGATTCATCTGGTCCTTGGTACGCAAAATGTCACGCGCATGGATCTCGATGTCCGTCGCCTGACCACGGGCTCCGCCCAGCACCTGGTGGATCATGACCTTGGAGTTGGGCAGCGAAAAACGCTTGCCCTTGGCCCCGGCAGCCAGCAGGAACGCACCCATACTGGCAGCAAAACCGCAGCACAGCGTGGACACATCGGGCTTGATGAAGTTCATGGTGTCATAGATCGCCATGCCAGCCGTGACGCTGCCACCGGGCGAGTTGATGTAGAACGAAATGTCCTTGTCCGGATTCTCGCTCTCCAGGAACAACAACTGCGCCACCACCAGGTTGGCCGTCTGGTCATTGACCTCGCCCACAAGGAAGATCACACGCTCTTTAAGGAGACGTGAATAAATGTCGTAAGACCGCTCGCCGCGGCCCGACTGCTCAATGACCATCGGGATCATGCCCAAGGCCCGTGTTTCCAGTGCACTCATGTTTACTCCTGTCAGGCGGGTACTGTACCCAGAAATGAATTGGGGCTTGTGAACGTGGTCACAAGCCCCCGAAGGCGCAATACCCGGACACGGCCGCCGAAGGCGGGCCGCGCTCAAGCAGTTATCAGCCCTGTCCGGCCATCAGCTCGTCAAAGGACATGGCCTTGTCCGTCACCTTGGCCTGTGCCAGGACGAAATCGGCCACATTGTTCTCGATGACGACGGCTTCGACCTCGCCCAGGCGTTGGCGGTCGCCAAAATACCAGCGCACGACGTCTTCGGGCTTCTCGTAGCTGGCTGCCAGCTCGTCAATATGGGCCTTGAGCTGCTCGGGCTTGGCATACAGGCTGTTGGTCTTGACCAGTTCAGCCACCACCAGGCCCAGGCGCACACGGCGCTCAGCCTGGGCGCGGAAGATGTCGTCGGGGATTTCTGCCTTGTCGGCATCCTTGACACCGCGCTGCTTCAGGTCGGCGCGCGCGCCTTCCTTCAGGCGATCGATTTCGCCCTGCACGCTGGCATTGGGCAGATCGAGTTCGGCCTTGGACAGCAGGGCTTCCATCACGGCTTGCTTGTTGCGAGCCAACAGGCGGAACTTGACTTCACGCTCCAGATTGGTCTTGATGTCTGCGCGCAGGCCCGCCACGGTGCCGTCGGCAATACCGAGCGACTTGGCCAGGGCGTCATTCACTTCGGGCAGGTGGGCGGCTTCGATCTTCTTAATGGTCACAAGGAAGTCAGCGGTTTTACCCGCCACGTCCTTGCCGTGGTATTCCTCAGGGAAAGCCAGCGGAAAAGTCTTGCTCTC
>JAUYGP010000302.1 GCA_030690515.1 Giesbergeria sp. | reverse complement strand
GGACGATGGTACTTGCGGGACGAGGCAACGCAGGCCGCCGGGTCATTTCTGCAAAGCCGCGGTTCCTTGCTGCAGCACGGAAAATTCGTCGAGTTCATTCAGCGCAACTACGAACACGACGGCAAAGGGCGGTGGTTTTTTCAGAATGGCCCACAGCGCGTCTATGTAGAACTGGAAAGCACACCGTGGATTTGGCGTATCCAGCCCGATGGAAGTCTGCAGTCCCACACAGGCCGTGCGGCTGCGCCCCAATGCTGCCTGCTAGACGAAGAAGGCCGCGTATATTTCGCGACCGATTTGGGCCTGGGGCTGGTACACAGCCAAGACGTCATACAGGTCGCAGAGGGTATTGATAAAGAGATCTGGAGTCCAGTCGACATCCGATCAGCAGCGCTACCGAACCTATACGATTACGTCCAGAGCCCCGCGCAAACGATGCCGCGTGAATGACCCCCGCGCCTCATTATTTGACAGCCTGAGGCGTGACCATGGACCCCAAGAGACATCTCCTCACGCCGAGTCAGCTATCCCGTTCCGCTCGGAAGCGGAAAATCAATTGCTGGCGGGCGCCGCCGGTTCGTCGAACTTTCCACCCGCCTGGCTGGCCAAGTAGGCTACGGCACGTGCGATCTCGGTATCGGTGAAATTACCGCCGCCTTGGGCGGACATCGCATTTTTGCCATTCAAGGCCGAATGAACCAAGGCATCAAACCCCGTCTTGATGCGAGGGGCCCAGGCTCCCACGTCGCCCAACTTAGGAGCGCCCGCGGCGCCTGTGGCGTGGCAGGCGGCGCACTGGGCAGTGAACACTTCCTGGCCAGATTTGAGGGGACGGTTTGCATCACGAATCTCAACACTTCCCACCTTCTGAATGCGCTCGGCGATGGCGCGTTCGGGATTCGCCGCTCCGGGTGCGGGCTTATTACCCGATGTGATGAACATGACCAATCCGATGATGACGAAAACCGGAATCACGAAGGCATAGAGAACCGCAGCCAGCAATTGTTTAGGGTTCTTGATGGGGCCGGTATGGGCTTCTTCGGGGTGGTTCGTGCTCATGGGGTTCTTGACAGAAGTGACTTGATATAGATCAGAGATTATAGAGTCCAGAAAATAAGTCGCGTGATGCCTGGTCGGTCGAGATGCCTCAGGACATGCCATAATTGAAAGCTAAGCAGTTTTCCTTGCTGGATGCGCAAGTGTCTTGCAGGGTGGATTGAACTGCGGCTGTAGCTCAGTGGATAGAGTATTGGCCTCCGAAGCCAAGGGTCGTGGGTTCGATCCCCGCCAGCCGCACCAGGTCAGGGATTCGTGCCGCAACACAGATCGCTTTCTGTCGCAAAAAATTGCGGCGAAACGCAGATCTTGCGCGGTAGTGATTTTTTGAGCTATAATTCGAGATTGTCCGGAGGAGTGCCCGAGTGGCTAAAGGGGGCAGACTGTAAATCTGTTGGCTTACGCCTACGCTGGTTCGAATCCAGCCTCCTCCACCAGATAAAAGTAAATCGCAAGGCGGATGCTGTCCAAAGGCTCTGGTAACGGGGTTGTGCGGGAGTAGTTCAATGGTAGAACCCTAGCCTTCCAAGCTAATGACGCGGGTTCGATTCCCGTCTCCCGCTCCATGATTTGCTGGTTGATTTTTGAGAGAAGTGACTCGTGCAAACGGGTTGCAAGTTTGCCCATGTGGCTCAGTGGCAGAGCACTCCCTTGGTAAGGGAGAGGTCGCGGGTCCGATTCCCGCCATGGGCACCACAAATTTCAGGTGCGTCTGCTTGAGATTGCGCCAAGATCCTGTTGTGTGGTTATAGATTTTTTTCGGAGTCGGAAAAATGGCAAAAGGAAAGTTCGAGCGCACCAAGCCCCACGTCAACGTGGGCACCATCGGTCACGTGGACCATGGCAAGACGACACTGACGGCAGCCATTGCCACGGTGCTGTCGGCCAAGTTTGGCGGTGAAGCCAAGGCCTA
>JAUYGP010000297.1 GCA_030690515.1 Giesbergeria sp. | reverse complement strand
AGGACGCAGCTTTGAGCAATGACGGGAGACCGAAGATGAACTGTTTGCCCGGGTGTCATTCGAGACGCGTGATCAAGCTGCAGCGGCGCAGGACATGAACCGGCTATGCGCTGAGTTTGGTGTGCACAGGGAGTTGGAGAGTCAATAGGAGTACCGCCATGTGACGGCAAGAAAAAAGGCCCCGAGGCTAATGCCTGGAGGCCTTTTTCTGTCATTTGCGGAACGCCCCGGCGAACATTCGCGGAACATGCTGCAAAAACCATAGCTGAAAACCTATGGTGCCCGAGGCCGGAATCGAACCGGCACGCCTTGCGGCGGGGGATTTTGAGTCCCCTGCGTCTACCAATTCCACCACCCGGGCTGAATTTGGGGAGACGCAAATTATGGCACAGTAGGGAGCATGAAATACAAGACGATTGAAGATGCAGTCGGTAACACGCCGCTGGTCGCACTGCAGCGCATTGGCGCGCAGGACAACGCAGCGCGTGGCAACGTCATTTTGGGCAAGCTGGAGGGCAACAACCCGGCGGGGTCGGTGAAAGACCGCCCGGCGCTGTCGATGATCCGCCGGGCCGAGGAGCGTGGTGACATCAAGCCGGGCGACACGCTGATCGAGGCCACCTCGGGCAATACCGGTATTGCGCTGGCGATGGCGGCGGCCATCAAGGGGTACCGCATGGTGCTGGTGATGCCGGAGGATTTGTCGATCGAGCGTGCGCAGACCATGAAGGCCTTTGGTGCCGAGCTGATGCTCACGCCCCGCAGCGGCGGCATGGAATTGGCGCGCGATCTGGCCGAGGCCATGCAAAAGCGCGGCGAAGGCAAGGTGCTGGATCAGTTCGCCAATGCCGACAACCCGCGCATCCACTTCGAGACGACCGGCCCCGAGATCTGGGAGCAGACGGGCGGGCGTATCACGCACTTCGTCAGTGCCATGGGTACCACGGGCACCATTACGGGGGTGTCACGCTTCCTCAAGCAAAAGAACCCCGATGTGCTGGTGATTGGTGCGCAGCCGCAGGAGGGCTCGCGCATTCCAGGTATCCGCAAGTGGCCTGAGGCCTATATGCCGGCCATTTACGATGCTCAGGCCGTGGACGAGTTGGTGCTGGTGTCGCAGGACGATGCCGAGGACATGTGCCGCAGGCTGGCGCGTGAGGAGGGGATTTTTGCCGGAATATCGGCCGCAGGCGCCTGCTGGGTGGCGCAGCAGATTGCGCAGCGTGAGCACGATGCGCACATCGTGTTTGTGGTGTGCGATCGGGGCGACCGTTACCTTTCTACAGGCGTTTTTCCTGCCTGAAAATTTTAATAAAAAAGCCTTCTGGCGCTTTATTTATAAGCGCTGATAGCTATTAAAGATATAGCAATGCAGTACGAAACCCGTTTTTGCCCCCACTGTGCAACGCCGCTGGCGATGATCTCCCGAGAGGAAGACAGCGGCCTGGTGGAGCGCCTGCGCTGCCCGGCCTGCGAATGGACGCACTGGAACAACCCCACGCCCGTGCTGGCCGCCATTGTCGAGATCAATGGCAAGGTGCTGCTGGCCCGCAACGCGGCCTGGCCTGCCAAGATGTTTGCGCTGATCACCGGCTTTATGGAAGCGGGTGAGTCGCCCCAGGAAGGTATTGCCCGCGAGGTGAAAGAGGAAACCAATCTTGACGTGCAGGCGTGCACGCTGGTGGGCGCCTACGAGTTTGTGCGCATGAACCAGGTCATCATTGCCTACCATGTGGTGGCTACGGGTGATGTGCAGCTCTCGCCCGAACTGGTGGACTACCGGCTTTACGATCTGCACGAGCTCAAGTGCTGGCCGGCAGGCACGGGCTATGCACTGGCCGACTGGCTGCGCACCCGCGGGCACGAGCCTGTATTTTTTACCGCTGAAGAAAACGCTGAACGCCGCCGTGGGCTGGACCAGCCGCCAAAGGACTGAAAAAGATGGACATCCACAAGGAAATCGACACGCGCGGGCTGAACTGCCCGCTTCCCATCCTCAAGGCCAAGAAGGCGCTGGCCGACATGGACAGCGGCGAGCTGCTGAAGGTTCTGGCCACCGACAGCGGCTCCTTGCGCGACTTCCAGGCCTTTGCCAAGCAGACTGGCAACGAGCTGGTGGAGCAGCAGACGGTGGGCGAGGAGTTCATCCACGTCTTGCGGCGGCGCTGAGTAGGCAGCCCTGCGGGGCCGCCGGTGCGCACGGTGCGGGACTACGTGCGCTCCCATGGTGCGAAGCCTGCCTCTTCGTACAGCCGCTGGTACAGGGCATAGGCACGCAGTTCGACGGCACGCTGGAAGGCGAGCGCACGCGGCCTGTCCCAATCCGTGTTTTTGCTGCCTTCGGCGGGGGAGCAGGCGATCCAGTGCGGAGCGTGCGACGGGTCCATGGCACTCCAACCCATCCATTGATTGGAATATTCCGACTTTTGCAGCTTCTCCCTGGGCGAAGCGTCACCGTCGCTGCGGTTGTGTGAGGCATCCCACACGCGGATGTTGCCGATGCTGTTGCCCAGCACACTGCGGGCTTCACGAAAATCTTCCACCGTCCCGCTCTTGCCGACGATGCGCCAATCCGGCGACCAATGGGCAGAGGGAAGGATATGGTCGAAGTCGTAGGGCGTGTCTTCGTCCATCCCTGCCA
>JAUYGP010000295.1 GCA_030690515.1 Giesbergeria sp. | reverse complement strand
GCGCGCCGCCGCAGCCGACACCCACCAAGGGACCTTGGCCCAAGCAGCGACCATTCAAAATATCAAGCTGAATGTACAACGGCTGCAAGAAGCCACGCCCATATTGAGCAAGGCGGTTCAAGCGGAAAAGGTCAAGGTGATTGGCGGTCTATACCACCTGGACACAGGCCGGGTTGAACGTATCGTGTAGCCGCTTTGAAGCGGATGTAGCGAACGCTGCCATGCGTTTTCTGGGTTTCGTGCTCCCGATGATGTGATGGCCGTTGGTTAATCCGCAGTGAATGGGGCTGGTGCCATCCCTACAGCGTGGTAGCACCCCGTCTCACCCCAGCAAATCCACCATCTCCAGCATGCGCCGCGCCACCTCGCCCAGCTTCAGCCCCTTGTCCATGGCGGTGGTGCGCAGCTTCTCGTAGGCGGCCTGCTCGGTCAGGCCCTGGCGCTGCATGAGCAAGCCCTTGGCGCGGTCGATGGCCTTGCGGTCCTGCAGCTCGGTTTGGGCGTCGGCCAGTGCGGTGCGCAGGGCTTGCTCATGCGCAAAGCGGGCCATGGCGACGTCGAGGATGGGGCGGATACGTTGCGGCGCCAGCCCCGCCACGATGTAGGCGCACACCCCGGCGGCTACGGCGTCGCGCACGTGGGTGGTGTCTTCGTCGTTGGTGAACAGCACGATGGGGCGACGTGCATCGCGCGTAGCCATCACCACATGTTCGAGTGCGTCGCGGGCCTCGCTTTCGGCATCGACGATGACCAGATCGGGCTGGAGCTGGGCCAGGCGTTCGCTCAGAAAGCTGTCGGCCGGGAGCACGGCCACGAGGTTGAGATTGTTTTCCAGCAGGCCGATGCGTAGCATGCGCGAGCGCTCGGCCAGCCGCAGGGCGTGCTGGTCTTGCGGGTCGGGCACGGCCAGGTCGGGGGCTACCACCACGATGCGTAAGGCTTCATTCATGGTCATGCAAGTGCAATTTCCGTGCCGAAAGATCTATTGGGCGGCCTTTCCCTACCTGAAACTTACTAATGGAAGGGCTTTCCCGATCACGCCGCGGGCGCCGTCCCCGGTATACACCCAGTCACAAACATTTTTATTGGACGGAGTTTCCCGCATGACCACTTCTTTGAAACGGCGCCATTTCACTACTGGATTGGCGCTTGCCTCTCTGGCAGCAAGCGGTTTGCTGACGGGGTGCAGCAATATCCCCGACACCATCAAGATCGGGGTGGCGCAGCCGTTGAGCGGCCCGCTAGCTGCCCTGGGGCAGGATTTACTCAATGGCGTGAACCTGGCCGTGAGTGAGCTGAACAAGAACAATTTCTCGATCGACGGCAAGCGAGTGACGCTGGAAGTGGTGGCCGTGGACGACCGGGCTGATTCGGCCACAGGCAAGACGGTGGCGCAGCAACTGGTGGACGCGGGTGTGGTGGCGGTCATTGGGCACCTGAATTCGGGCGTGAGCATTGATGTGGCATCCATTTATGGTGCCAAAGACATTGCGCAGATTGCCATTTCCACCAACCCCAAGTTCACGCAACTGGGCCTGTCCACCACGTTCCGCATGGTGGCCAACGACAACCTGCAGGCGCGTGCCATTGGTTCGTTTGCCGCGTCCCAATTTGGTGCGGCGCGCTATGCCGCCCTGGACGACGGTACACCCTATGGCAAGGGCCTGACCGATGGTGCCGTGGAGCAGCTCAAGGCCGAGAAGCGCGAGGTGGTGCTGCGCCAGTCGTTTGACGACAAGACGGTGGCTTTCGACAAGCTGGCACAGGAGATCAAGGCGGCAAATGTGGAGGTGATCGTTTCCACGCTGAACGACTTCCAGGCCATTGCCTTGATTGAGGCCCTCAAGAAAATCGACTACACCCGGGTGCGCCTGCTGGGCGGTGACACGGTCAAGACCACCGACATGGGCAAGGCGGCTGGCATCATCGAAGGCATCTACGCCACGTCGCCCGTGCTGGAGGCCAAGGAATTCGTGACCGGGCGCCAGTTTCTTGAAAAATACCTCGACGCCTTCAAGAAGCCTCCGGCCTACGGTGGCCACTACAGCTACGACAGCATGTATGTGCTGTCGGCGGCGCTGCAGAAGGCCAAGTCGGCCAAGCCCAAGGACGTGACGGCCGCCATGCATGCCATCAACGGCTATGCGCCTGTCACCGGCACCATGACCTGGGACGACAAGGGCGAGCAGCGCTACGCCGCCGTGGGGGTGTACGAGCTGCGGCGTGGCAATTGGGAACTGCGCATGCGTTCGGACCGCTGGTAAGCGGCACACGGCTCAGCAGAGAGCAGCGGGCGCCGTGGGCATTGAGCCCTCGGCGCCCGTTTTTTGGGGAAGGCCCGCAGGGCCTCAAGGGGGTGATTTACTTCAGCACTCCACCACGTTCACGGCCAGGCCGCCACGTGAGGTTTCCTTGTACTTGGACATCATGTCGGCGCCGGTCTGCACCATGGTCTTGATCACCTGGTCGAGCGACACCACGTGCTGGCCGTCGCCGCGCAGCGCCAGGCGCGCGGCGTTGATGGCCTTGATGGCGCCCATGGCGTTGCGTTCGATGCAGGGGATCTGCACCTGCCCGCCCACGGGGTCGCAGGTCATGCCCAGGTTGTGCTCCATGCCGATCTCGGCCGCATTTTCTGCCTGCGCGGGCGTGCCGCCCAGCACGGCGGCCAGTGCCCCGGCCGCCATGGAGCAGGCCACGCCCACCTCCCCCTGGCAGCCCACTTCGGCGCCCGAGAGCGAGGCGTTGAGCTTGTAGATGCTGCCAATGGCGCCCGCCGTGAGCAGAAAATCGAAGATGCCCGCCTCATTGGCGCCCGGCACGAAGTTGACGTAATAGTGCAGCACCGCCGGAATCACCCCGGCTGCCCCATTGGTGGGCGCTGTCACCACGCGGCCCCCGGCGGCGTTTTCCTCGTTCACGGCCATGGCGTACAGGTTCACCCAGTCGAGCATGGCGAGCGGGTCGCGCAGTGCGGCCTCGGGGTTGCAGCTCAGGCTGCGCTGCAGCTCGGCCGCGCGGCGGCGGATGTGCATCGGTCCGGGCAGGGTTCCGCCCGCTGCGCAGCCGCGGCGCACAGCCCCGGCCATGGTCTCCCAGATGGCCCGCAACTGCGTCTGCACTTCATCGGGGCTGCGCCATTGCGCTTCGTTGGCACGCATGACCTGCGCCATGGTGAGGCCGCTGGCCTGGCACTGCGCCAGCAGCTGTGCGCCGCTGGTAAAGGGGTAGGGTGCAGGGGTTGCGGTGTTGCCGGGCGCGCTGCCATTGAGCACGCGCTCGCCTGCTGCATCGACCACAAAGCCGCCGCCTATCGAGAAGTACTCGGCCGCGGTGGTTTCCAGGCCTTGCGCGTCCAGGGCCGCAAAGCGCATGCCATTGGGATGGCGCGGCAGGCTTTTGCGGCGGTACAGCAGGTGTTCCTTTTCCACAAAGCGCACGGCGTGCTCACCCAGCAGTGCCAGCCGCTGCTGGCTGCGGATGGCGTCGATGGCCGGAGCGATGTGCTCGGGGTCGATCTGGTCGGGCTCGTGCCCGGCCAGCCCCAG
>JAUYGP010000544.1 GCA_030690515.1 Giesbergeria sp. | reverse complement strand
CCCTTTGAGCCCGGCGCGCAGCAGCAGTACGGCGATCAGCCCCTGCACCGGCGATGTGCCGCTTTTGCCCATGGCCTTGGCCAGGCCGACAAAGGCCTCCACGGCTTCCTGGGCCTCGCGCTTGCGCTGTGCTTCCTGCTTGCGCAGCTGGGTGACGGAGAGGGGCTTGACGGGGTCCTTGGAGCAGCCATAGTCTGCGTCCTCATCGCCCTCGCTGGCATCGCCTGCTTCGTCGCGCCCGGCCTGGGGCTCTACCACGGGGAGCCACTGCGGATTTTTCTGGATGAACGCCTGGCGTGACACCCATTGCCCGGCGTCGAAATGCATGCGCTCGGTCTCGCCCACCTGGTCATAGAACACCTCCAGCACGGCCGCCTGCAGGCCGTGGGCAAACAGGGTTTCCAAAGCGTGCAGCGGCAGGTCGTCGTGGGTGCCGGTGTCAAAGCGCAGTGTCAGGTGGTTGGGCCTGGCAAACACCTCCTGGTTAAACCACTGTGCATCCCACAGCGCCTCCAGGTCGGCGCCGCCGAGCTTGTCAGCCCAGCGCTGAGCCTGTTCGGTATGGCCCGTCACCAGGTACTGGTAGACCAGTTGGCCCAGTTTGAGCTTGATCGGGTCTTGAAAGAAGAGGTGCAGGGTATGGGTGTTCTGGGACATCGCTCGACGGGGGTGTTGGAGTGCACAGGGAGGTGTGTTGATGGGGCCATTGTTGTGGGCGGGGGCGCGGCTGTCCCTCACGACCTTGTCCTTGGCGCACAGCACGGCCTTGACAAAACGTCCACCGCTGCGCAGGCGCCACCGTCAGAGGGCATCGAGCAGGCCGCTTCAACGCACCTGGCCTACGCTGTCCGGCGCAGCGACATGTTCGGGGCGTATCTGCTGGGCAAGCAGGGGCCGTTGAACGACAGCTTTGGCGACGCCAACGGTCTTTGTGTGTACGAGGAAAGGCCCCACGCAGGGGTACGGCCGGGGCTGGAACGGGTGGCGAATTTGCTGCTCGTTCCATTTCTAAACTATCCGTGTCGTTGTCGCTTCGCCTTGCCGTGCTACAGCACTGTCAGCGGATTCGCGACTAGACACGAATGAGTTGGAAACAGAATCAGGGTGTTCGGGCTTTGCCCCTGAAGCAACAAAAATTTTGGTAAAAATTGCCTCTAGTGCTTATCCATCAAGCGCCTGAAGCTCTCAAAATCATAGTAATTTACATGCTGGCAGACCGCGCCAGCGGTGGGCGGTTACCGGGGCACGATCACCATCCAGCCCACGCCAAAGCGGTCAGCCACCATGCCAAACGCGGTGGCAAAAAACGTCGGGCCGAAGGGCATTTGGATGTGGCCGCCGTCGCCCAGGGCGTCGAACAGGCGCCGGGCTTCGGCGTCGGTGGTGGCTTCGATTGAGAGCGAGAAGCCTTTGAACAGGCCTTCGCCCGGGTTCTGTCCGTCCGAGGCCATGATCTGCGTCTCGCCGATCTGCAGGTTGGCATGCATGATTTTGTCCCCCGCCACGGGGATGCCGGGCGGCGGTGGCTCGGGGCTGTCCTGGTAGCGCATCAGCATGGTGACCTGGGCGCCCAGGGTTTTGCTGTAGAAGCCTAGTGTCCTGAGTTAGAAGTTTGTCTCATAAAGATGCCGAGAATCGCCGCCATGCTGCGTTGCAAATCCTCGCGATAGCAACGGCTATCGCTGCGGTTTGCGCCTTGTCTGACGACGATTTCGACATCTTTTTTTCTTCA
>JAUYGP010000542.1 GCA_030690515.1 Giesbergeria sp. | reverse complement strand
AGTCGATCGGTATTGGGTGCTCGATCAGCTCTTTGTAAAACGGCGTGCTGAGCTTCACGTGGGACTGCCATTTGCCCGCATCACGCGCATGCTGCGGCACCCATAAGGCGCGCTCCCCATCGTTGGCGGGAAGGTCGAGGTCAAAAACATCCTCGTCCTCCAGACGCATGCCATCTGCAATCAGGATGTTGCGCAGCACAAAGCCGCCATCACCTGAAGCCCCGCGTGCCATCTGTGCGGTAATGAGTGCGCCAAACAGGCGCTTCATCTGTTCCGCCACGCGCGTTCCTGCACCGCGCTGCCCGCCACTGTTGCTGCGAATTTCCAGCACTTCACGCAGAAACTGCCGTAGCGAATCGCCCAGCTCAATCATTGGCGACTGGTTGCGAACCGCTTCCGTCGAGACCCAGGACATGAGCAACCGGGGATAGATTCCGTATGGAATTCCGCCCTCGTATCCGGCCAGGATGCGCAACTTGAAATCCCCATTGAGGCGCGTAAAGACATCAGCCTTCGGGTCCTTGTAGGGCATCGTGGCCAGCACCAGCGCGCGGGTCATGTAGCCCAGCGTTCCGGCACGACGAGCATCCTCGTCCTCGATGTCAAATTGCTCATCAATGGCACGCCGCACCCATTCAGGCACGTTTCCAGTGCGGTAGTCGATGACCGTGTCTTGTTTCTTGGTCGCCATGTGACGCTATAATTTTTGAAGCCGTTGCATAAGCTCTGGCTTGACTACTTACAGCCCGGCATACCCTGCCGGGCTTTTTTTTGATTGCTCATCAATCAGTGCCTCTGCGCCGGTGTACCGTGGCGAGCAATGCCGCCTCGGCCTCGGCCACCTGGTTCATACGAGCCTTGTGCGCAGCCTCTGCATCCGCCTGGCTGCGCTCAATAATGGCTGCAGGAGCGGTAATGGTCGCACGCCTCCAGCCTCGTGGCAACGTGCGCTCGATCCAGCCGTCTTCAATCACCCTAGCTTCCTTGTAGCGGATCAACGCCTCACGCATCCGTTGGACCGTCTTCCAGACCGCTTGCCGCGTGACCCCAAAACGCTCCGCCGCCTCCTGGTTGGAAAACCCATCCACCATCACAAGCCGTGCGGCAGCAATGCGCTCGGCGCTCAAACTGCCGTTCAGCAGGTGTTGAAGCGCTTCGAATTCAGGCACAGACACAAATGCAGCATGTGTCATAAACGACCCCACCTATACCAATAGTCAATCAACGAAGACCCCTTGAAGGCACCGCCATTGCTGGCGGTGCTCTGTATCAAACCACCACCGACAAGACTTCATCCAGCCGGAATTCACTGCTGAAAGAGCCCTCCAGACCACACATGCATGCGGCCAGGAGCAACGCACCTGCGCCTTCGGTCGAAAACCGCCCTTCGCGCAATCCCGAAAAAACATGTTTCCCTGCGTTCTCTGCCTTGCGTGCCTGGTCAAAGGGCACTCGAAGCGCAGTCACGCATGCGCTCAGTTCCTCGGGCCGAAGATCTGCAAGGATCTCTTCGGGCCGCTGCTTTTCAACCACAAGCCGCTGGTAAACATCCACCAGCAGGCTGGGGACATTCACGCCAGACGCATCACTGGCAATCGCATCGGCAGCGCGTGTGTCCTTCTGTGCAACGGTCGTTTCTGGCGTCTTCCTGGCGTCGCTCTTGCCTGATTTGGGGGCCTTGGGCTTCACTTCGTCACGCACCGCCTGCGCCATGGCGCGGGCGTCGGACTTGCCGCGTGATCTTTTGAGTTCGTCCACCAGCTCCTTGGCCTTCTCCGGATTCACCTTCTCGACCTGACGCACGGTGGAAATCACTTCCGTGTCCGCACTGATGGACTCATGCACGAGGCGCTTTGCTTGCTCTGGCAGGTGCAGCAAGGAAAGCATTTTGGAGAGCCACGGCCGTCCCTTGTTGTAGCGTGCCAGAACGGCATCCACCGAACCCAGTGCATCGAGGTCACGCTGAACCTTCTTGGCTTCTTCGATCTGCGTCAGGTTCTTGCGGTGCGTGTTCTCGGCAAACTGCAGGTCCTCGGCTTCTTCATCGGTCAATTCCTTGGCCTTGGCGCGCAGCGTGGAAAGCCCTTGCAGGCGTGCGGCGCGGACCCTTCGCTCTCCGGCGACCAGCCGGAAGGGCTTGGGATGCCCTGAAGGCATCACGCGCAAGAAGATCGCCTGAATCTGCATCTTGGCCAGACTCGCCCCCAACTCGGCCAGCCCCTGCTCTTCGTTTTCGAACTCTTCGCGCACCTGACCAACAATCTCGACGTCATCGAGATTCACCGTAAATTCCGGCAGCTCTGTTTCACTGAAGAGCGCATCAATACCGGCGCCCATGGCGTTCCCTGCCCCCAGCATCAGGCCTGCGCCTGCAAAAGCATTGGCAGTTGGTGCCTTGGCTTGGGGTTTCTTTGCGGTTGCTGCCTTCATGGCGCCCTGCCCTTTCTTTGCGCTCGCTTGTTCCTTGGTGTTCATTTCCCCATCCTTCCCAATATGGATTCACAGGCAGCTCGCCACTCTTGCGCTGCCTTCAGGTGGCCATCCCCCTTGGTTGCCACCCATACGGGACGGCGAAGCGCAATCGCTTTGCGCACTGGCGCCCGCTCAGGCAGCACTTCTGGAAGAATTGCCGGGCCGTATTGCGCGCGCAGCGACTCCAGCCCTTCACGCTCCTCAGAGCTCCGGTTGTTGGTCTTGACCGGCAGAATGCCGATATGACGCAAGCGAGGGTTAAAGCCCTGCGTGCGAACAATATGGATGGTCTGCAGAAGATCCGCCACGCCCGCAAGCTCATACAGCCCGACCGACACTGGCGTGACCACATAGTCTGCAGCGGCCAGCGAAGCCATCAGGCGCACGCCCAGCAGCGGCGGCGTATCAATCAGGCACAGATCGAACTGGGACGCAAACTGCCGCAACGCTGCCCCAGGTCGCCGGATCACCTCGTTCTCTGCCTTGTCTATGGAAAGCAAGGCGTTGTCAGCCCGAATGATCGCCAGGTTCTCTGTGATGTATTCAGGCCCCTGCTGCGAGACGGCAGCATCGTAGAGACGGGATGCCAGCAAGCCAGGTACTGCGCCCTCCTCCGCTGGAAAGCTCAGGGACAAGCTCCCTTGCTTGTCCATGTCCACCAGCAGCACACGCAAACCCGCCTCTGTAGCAGCGTAGGCCAGGTGCACGGTCAACGTGCTCTTGCCGACGCCGCCTTTCTGATTCGCAATCGCCAAAGTTTTCATGATTCTTGCCCGACAAAAAGTAATACAGGATTTGCAAAGAGGGTAGGGCGGTGTACCACATAAGCAACCCAATCGGGTTGACGATACAGGAATTTCGCGTCCGCGAAACTCCCGCCTTTCACTCAGTACGGCAAATCGTCATCGGCCCCCTCGGGGAACCCGCCGGCCGGTGGTGCTTCGTTCCCCTTCCCTTGCCCCGCACGGTCATTGCTTGCGGATCCGCCGACGCCATCAGGGCGCGGACCCAGCGGCTGCACGCTGTCCACGCGAATTTCGGTGGTGTAGCGCTCAATCCCTTGCTTGTCCGCCCATTTGCGGGTGCGCAAAATCCCCTCCACATAAATCTGACGTCCTTTGCCCAGGAAGTCCCGAACAAAGTCAGCCTGCTGGCGATAGCACACCACGCTGTGCCATTCGGTATGTTCCTTGCGCTCCTTGGAGGCTCGATCCATCCAACCCTCTGTGGTGGCCAGGCGAAAGTGCGCCACTGAATCGCCATTGGGCATCGTGCGGCACTCAGGCGCGTTTCCGATGTTGCCGATCAGCATGACCTTGTTCAAAGATGCCATTTTCCTACTCCGTTCGATGATGGCCCACTTCGGGGCCGGGTTGAAAATCAGAACAAGCCAAACCTTTTGCGCAGGCTCTCGCGCACCTCTGACAGTGGCTTGGGCTCAAAGTGAAAGTCCAGCTCAAATCCCACCAGCAGCAGTTCAGACAAATCCACATAGCCCAGCTCGGCCATTTGGTGGTCGCCGTTCAACAGGCTGAAAGCAAACACCTGCTCAACACCCCCACCCTCGGCCTTCTCAAGCACCCAGACATCCGAAGCCCCAAGGAAGTAGTGCAGATAGACCATGGGGGCCTCCTCGTCCAGCCGCTGACCGCCTGCAGTTGGCATCGCCTCCACCGACCTCCGCAGATGCGCTGCAATCTCCTTGAAGAACCCCGACTCCTCACTGCCATCCATTAAAGATTGCAAGACCACCCATTGCGGGCGTCCCATGTAAGTTGCCAGAACTTGCGCTGGATCATTGACGGAAGATGCTTGATTCATCATGAAACCCTTTTGCTTGACTCGACTGGATTCTAGTTAATGGTGATTTCTTCGTTCACCATGGAATCAATTATATCAGCGGTAGTTATACCGTCAACCTTTTATGGTTGTCATTGTGTTTTACTTTGTAAAGCAATTTCTTCGGTTCCGGGAGTTCTTCAGCGCACCACCTCCGCCACCCTTGGCCCCCGGGGTATGGGGGAACCCCATGTAGCCGCTCTGCGGCGTAACTCAGCAGCGCCCGAAGGACCCAAAACCCCACCCACACCCCCACCCTCAGCACCCCACCCTTGCCCTTCACTGATCAACAGGGATGTCCAGAATTTCGCCCCCGCGAAATTCCTGCATCGAGGGCAGCGCGCTTGATGACCCTGCACGCCAGGCCATACCCTTGTCCGTGCTACGGGGTGCCGTCCGCGCAGCGGTCGGCAGTG
>JAUYGP010000278.1 GCA_030690515.1 Giesbergeria sp. | reverse complement strand
GCGCGCGCATCGCCTCGACCTGCGACTTCAACAGCATGAGCATGCGGCGCACATCCGGGTGATGGATGATGGCGGCGCTGGCGTTGATGCTGCCGTCCACGGGGCGGCTTTGCACACGGTCGCGAGCGTATTGCACGGCCTTCTGGTAGGCACGCTCGGCAATGGCAATCCCCTGGATACCCACGCCGTAGCGCGCGGCGTTCATCATGATGAACATGTATTCGAGGCCACGGTTTTCCTGGCCCACGAGGTAGCCCACAGCGCCGCCGTGGTCGCCAAACTGCAGCACAGCGGTGGGGCTGGCCTTGATGCCCAGCTTGTGCTCAATGCTCACGCAGAATGCGTCGTTGCGCGCACCCAGGCTGCCGTCCGGGTTCACCATGAACTTGGGCACGACAAACAGGCTGATGCCCTTGACGCCCTCGGGGGCGCCCTGCACGCGGGCCAGCACGAGGTGGACGATGTTCTCGGCCATGTCGTGTTCACCCCAGGTGATGAAGATCTTGGTGCCGAACACCTTATAGGTGCCGTCGGGCAGGGGTTCTGCCTTGGTGCGCACCAGCGCCAGGTCAGAGCCAGCCTGCGGCTCGGTCAGGTTCATGGTGCCGGTCCACTGGCCTGAGATGAGCTTTTCGAGGTAGGTGGCCTTGAGTTCGTCGCTGCCAGCCGTCAGCAGCGCCTCAATGGCGCCGTCGGTCAACAGCGGGCACAACGCAAAACTCATGTTGGCGCTGTTGAGCATTTCCATGCAGGCAGCGCCAATGGTCTTGGGCAGGCCCTGACCGCCAAAATCCTGCGGATGCTGCAGGCCCTGCCAGCCACCTTCGGTCAGCTGGCGAAAGGCCTCCTTGAAGCCGGGGGTGGCCGTAACGACGCCGTCCTTCCACGAAGAGGGGTTCTTGTCCCCTTCGAAGTTCAGCGGAGCCAGCACGCCTTCGGTGAACTTTGCGCATTCCTCCAGCACGGCAGCGGCCGTGTCCAGGCCCGCCTCCTCGAAAGCAGGAATCTGCGCGATCTGTTCGATATCGGCCAGGTGCTGCATGTTGAACAGCATGTCTTTGACGGGGGCGGTGTAGCTCATGGGAATTGCGTGCTCAGAAAATCAATGAAGCGATTGGTACAGGGGGTACAGCTCGGACTCCTCACGGCGAATACGGTCGCCGAGCAGCAGCCCAATCTCATGCAAGGCCGAACGCACTTGCGCAAAGTCGATGGCGTCGTCAGGGGTAGCGACGCAGGTTTCCACAAACCGGACGGTGGCATCTCCGATGCCACGCATTTCGCTCTTGTAGGCATTGACCCGTTGAAAGTCCGCCGGATTCCCCCGCACCTTCAGTTCTTGGCGCAAATAGGTATACATCCGGACGGCTTCTTCCAGCAAATGCGGAACCAGGAGCGATTTGAACTGGTGCAACGCTCGCTTGAAAGCAGGCGCATCATCAGCATCTGACGTCTGCTTCAGTGCGCCAAACGCCTGCAGCAACAGCCGGTGTTCCCCTTTGAGTTGATCGACCAGAGCGGAATGGTGTTGAATCCCTGCCGACATAGCGCTTCCTCCGGGGAAAATGCATACGCTCGGCGCGGCGAACAGGCCCCACGCCGGGGCCCATTGCACATGCCGCGAAATCTTTTTACAGTGCCTTGACCAGTTCTGGCACGGCCACGAACAGGTCAGCCTCCAGACCATAGTCGGCCACGCTGAAGATGGGCGCCTCAGGGTCCTTGTTGATCGCCACGATCACCTTGGAGTCCTTCATACCAGCCAGATGCTGGATAGCGCCCGAGATACCTGCGGCAATGTAGAGCTGTGGTGCCACGATCTTGCCGGTCTGACCCACCTGCAGGTCGTTCGGGGCGTAGCCTGCATCCACCGCTGCGCGGCTGGCACCAATGGCGGCGCCCAGCTTGTCAGCCAGTGGGGTCATGATCTCGTCGAATTTCTCCTTGCTGCCCAGCGCCCGGCCACCCGAGACGATGATCTTGGCTGCGGTCAGTTCTGGACGGTCGTTTTTGGCGATTTCGCGGCCCACGAAGCTGCTCTTGCCCGAGTCGGCGACAGCAGCCAGGGTCTCCACAGCAGCGCTGCCACCGGTGGCCGCAGCGGCGTCGAAACCGGTCGTACGCACGGTGATGACCTTGGTGGCGTCCTGGCTCTGCACGGTGGCAATGGCGTTACCGGCGTAGATGGGGCGCTCGAACGTGTCGGGGCTGACCACCTTGCTGATTTCGCTGATCTGGCCCATGTCGAGCTTGGCGGCCACGCGCGGGGCCACGTTCTTGCCTGCAGCAGTGGCGGGGAACAGGATGTGGCTGTAGTTGCCGGCGATAGCCAGCACCTGGGCGGCAACGTTCTCGGCCAGGCCTTGTTCGAGGGCAGCGCTGTCGGCGTGCAGCACCTTGGCGACGCCTGCTACCTGGGCGGCGGCGGCGGCGGCAGCAGCAGCGTTGTGTCCGGCCACAAGCACATGCACGTCACCACCGCACTGCACGGCGGCAGTGATGGTGTTGAGCGTGGCGCCCTTGATGCTGGCGTTGTCGTGTTCTGCGATAACGAGTGCGGTCATTTTTTGTTCTCCTTAGATGACTTTGGCTTCGTTCTTGAGCTTTTCGACCAGGGTGGCCACATCGGGCACCTTGATGCCGGCACCGCGCTTGGCAGGTTCGGACACCTTGAGGGTCTTAAGGCGAGGCGTCACATCGACACCCAGGTCTTCAGGCTTGACGATGTCGAGTTGCTTCTTCTTCGCCTTCATGATGTTGGGCAGCGTGACGTAGCGCGGCTCGTTCAGGCGCAGGTCGGTCGTGACCACGGCAGGCAGAGACAACTGCAGGGTCTCCAGGCCGCCATCCACCTCACGGGTAACGCTGACCTTGTCGCCGTTGATCTCGACCTTGGAGGCAAACGTCGCCTGGGGCAAGTCGGCCAAAGCAGCCAGCATCTGGCCGGTCTGGTTGGCGTCATCATCGATGGCCTGCTTGCCCAGAATGATGAGTTGGGGTTGCTCTTTGTCCACCAGGGCCTTGAGCAGCTTGGCCACGGCCAGGGGCTGCAGCTCCTCGGTGGTTTCGACCAAAATGGCGCGATCTGCGCCAATAGCCATGGCCGTGCGCAGGGTTTCCTGGCACTGGGTCACGCCGCAGGAAACAGCAATGACTTCGGTAACCACGCCTTTTTCTTTCAGGCGCACGGCCTCTTCGACGGCGATTTCGTCAAAGGGATTCATGCTCATCTTGACGTTGGCAATGTCTACACCCGTACCGTCCGACTTCACACGGACCTTCACGTTGTAATCCACCACGCGCTTGACAGGGACCAAAACCTTCATTGCTGCGGCTCCTAAAGTTGATTGAATTGACGTTTACGTAAACCAGAACATTCTATGCCGCAGTGCAGCGAAAGCACAAAAACCATCGCCAGCACAAGACACCATAAAAACGAACGATCGTGCTTTTTATGGATTATAGGCCAGCACCACCCGGGTTTGTCCAGCACTTTCGGCCAGCATCAGTCCGCCAATGGCTGGCCCGGGGTGGCCCGAGGCGCTTGCGGCGGTGCCGCGCCTGCGACGTGCAACACCCGCTGCGGAAAAGGAATTTCAATGCCATGCGCCCGCAAAGAGCGCAGGATGGACAGATTGATCTGCGAACGCAGCCCCAACTGGCCATTCTCGGGGTCGGCGATCCAGAACCCCACGGTGAACTCCAGTCCATCGGCGCCAAAAGCCGACAGGGCCACGCTGGGAGCCGGGTCGCGCAAGACGCGCTCACTCTCCAGCGTCGCCTGGGCAAGCAGGGGCATCACCACATCCACATCACTGTCGTATCCCACGCTCACCACGGTGGAAATCCAGACACGCGAGTCGGCCAGGGAAAGGTTTTCAACCCGGTTGGTGATGATCAGCTCGTTGGGCACGATGGATTCGCGCCCGGCCAGCGACCGTATGACGGTGTAACGCGCCTTGATGTCCGTGACGCGGCCTTCGAACCCGTCCACGCGCACGTTGTCACCGATGCGCATGCTGCGCTCGGCCAGGATGACGAAGCCACTCACATAATTGGCGGCCAGCTTCTGCAAGCCCAGGCCCACGCCCACACCGATAGCGCCACCGAGCACGGACAAAGCCGTCAGATCAATGCCCACCGCGGACAAGGCCACGATCAGGCCCACGAACATCAGCAGGGCTCGCGCGGCGTTACTCGCCGCCTTGCGCAGCGACAGCTCGCCGCCCGTCGCAGAGCGCAGCAGCCGGGTTTCGATGGCCGAGGAAAGCCACAAGGACAGCAAAAGCACGGCGGCTGCGGTAAGCGTCCCTTCGATGATGGTGCGCACGGACAGCGTCGTACTGCCGACCTTCCACTTGATTCCATCCAATTCCTGTAGCACCAGAGGCAGCAGGCCCGTCACCCACAGCACCATGACCAGCCAGGCCAACCAGGAAATACTGCGCTCAATCGGACGTACCCAGCCGGCCTGCGGAAACGCCGCCTG
>JAUYGP010000541.1 GCA_030690515.1 Giesbergeria sp. | reverse complement strand
CACTGCCGACCGCTGCGCGGACGGCACCCCGTAGCACGGACAAGGGTATGGCCTGGCGTGCAGGGTCATCAAGCGCGCTGCCCTCGATGCAGGAATTTCGCGGGGGCGAAATTCTGGACATCCCTGTTGATCAGTGAAGGGGCAAGGGTGGAGTGCTGAGGGTGGGGGTGTGGGTGGGGTTTGATGTGTTGCGGGCGCTGCTGAGTTACGCCGCAGAGCGGCTACATGGGGTTCCCCCATACCCCGGGGGGGCAAGGGTGGCGGAGGTGGTGCGCTGAAGAACTCCCGGAACCGATGGGATTGCTTTACAAAGTAAAACACAATGACAACCGTATAAGGTTGACAGAATAACTACCGCTGGTATAATTGATTCCATGGTGAACGAAGAAATCACCATTAACCAAAAACCTAGTCAAGCATTATCAGGAAATAAATCATGCAACTCGCAAGCCGTTTCGCCCGTGGATCTTTTGCAACCCGTTCAGAGCGCCCTTTGTCCAATGATGAAATTCGGGCGGTGGCGCCGTCGATTTTTGCTGGTGCGGCCCATGAAAGCCGCTCGGCCCGTTACACCTATATTCCCACGATTGACGTTCTGGATGGTTTGCGCCGAGAGGGTTTCGCGCCGTTCATGGCTTGCCAGACCCGCGTGCGAGATGATGGGAAGCGCGACCACACAAAGCACATGCTTCGCCTTCGCCATGCTGACCAGATCACCGGCAAAGAGGCCAATGAGATTGTTTTGTTGAATTCGCACGATGGAACGAGCAGTTATCAGATGCTGGCGGGCATGTTTCGATTTGTTTGCCAGAACGGGATGGTATGTGGTGAAGTGACAAGCGATATTCGTGTGCGCCACAATGGAAATATTGTGGGGGAGGTGATCGAAGGTGCATTCAAGGTGTTGGACAGTTTCGAGTCCATCACGCACCAGCGGGAGGCCATGCAGGGCATTGCCCTGAACCCTGGCGAGCAGTCCGCCTTTGCCCATGCCGCCCTGCACCTGAAATACGATGAGGAAGAGGGCGCCGCGCCTGTGACCGAGCAGCAGCTGCTGGCCGCTCGTCGCTTCGAGGATCGTCGCGATGACATGTGGGGCACCTTCAATCGCGTGCAAGAAAACTTGCTGAAGGGTGGATTGCGCGGTCGTAATCGCGCTGGGCGGCCGACCACCACGCGCCAAGTGAATGGCATTGACCAAAGTGTGAAACTCAATCGAGCACTCTGGATCCTGGCTGAGGAAATGAGAAAACTGAAGTGTTAATAATTGAAAGAGGGGCTGTGCCCCTCTTTCAATTAATGCCTATTCAGGCATAATTTAATAATGTATTTTTCGAAAATCATTATTAAGTTTTTAATCATACTCTTGCGAGTATCGGCATTCTATGTTCTGCTGTGGATCCGTATTCCGTTGGTGTTGATTTGTGAGGGCGTCACTTCGCTTTCTGCTGGCGCATTTTTGGTGATGCTCATCGTTCGTGGATGGTCGAATGCTATCGAGGTGTTTTGGCCGCTCCTGGCGTTTTCCTTTGGGGCGTTTGTTCTGCGTTGGATCTATGACGGCATATTGATGTTGCTCTCCCCGGAGGAAATTGCACTGGATTTCTGAGGGCTGGTTTTCTCCTGTTTCCCGCCATTGATGGCGGGTTTTTTTTGGGCGGGTGATATGCAGACCTTTGGTCTGAAGAAGGGGAGGGCGCTCTTGGGGAAGTGCTGCGCACACCCCCGCCGCTGGGCAGCCCCCAGGGTGGCCAGAACGAGCGCATGCACCCGTACTGGCGGGCGGCATCAACACATGAAGTCGATACAGGCACAGTTTCGCGGGGGCGAAACTGATGAGGATCGGGCTTCGAGTGGTGGAGCTGGACAAGGTTGCTGACGAGAAGCGCCTGCCTTCATGCGCTGCGACGAAAGGAGTGCCGCTCTTCCAGGCGACAGAGGGGCGGTCTGGATACGCTGAAGAACTCCCGCAATGGGTCTAACTGGTTGACAACAATAAAGAATCTGCAACCAATGAATGTTGACAATAAAACCAAGACAGAAGTCATTTGACCTAGCCAGATGGTTGCGAGTAACGAACAGAGTTTCGAGGCAACGCAACCGGCGGTCGGATTTTGTACTTGATAAACATGCAAGGACGCCTCAAGCGCCCGATTTGGCCGCGTCCAGGCCATGGTGCCCCGAAGCCCGCACGTATTGCGTGCGGGTTGTCCGGTAGGGGCCGGTGCGGAGCACTGCCGACCGCTGCGCGGACGGCACCCCGTAGCCCGGACAAGGGTATGGCCTGG